>JAFGMS010000429.1 GCA_016927375.1 Anaerolineae bacterium | reverse complement strand
TACAGTTCACAGTAAAAAACAACAGCTGGATTGGCCAACAGGTGTTTTGGTGGTCGATGACCGTCTAGATGTCTGAAGGCTTTTTTCGCACTACCGCATAACTTGCTATCAGCAAGCACAACCTGGCTAGGATTTGAGATCGATCCTATGCGTACTCATAGCAAGTTATGCGCTATTGCCTTTTTTCAATCGTCAATCGTCAATCAGCAATCGTCAATAACTTGATCCTATAGGAATTTCCTTTTGCGAATGACAGTCGCTTGTGCACGAGTGGATTCCCGCTTTCCCGGGAATGACAGGCAGCCTGGCAGTGTGGAACAAGACAGGTGACGATTGGATAATTGCCTGGTCGTCGCAACAATCTGTTTTTCAATCGTCAATAACTGGAAGCATGATAACGGGCAAGTTAGCATTGCTCATTCCCGATTTCGACCACTTGCGCCGAACGCGGGTTCGTGATACAATTGTTCCCATAGTCTCGTTCTGGCTCGGAGCTCTCCATGTGGAATGCCGGAACAGAACATTCGATCCGTATCGTTACTTGTAGAAGGAGCAACTATCATGACCGTAAAATTCAACGTTGTCGAGCGGGGCAATCCGGGGGACCCCACCGCGCCCAAGAAGTTCTACCCCTCAATCGTATCAAGCGGGCGGGTGACGCTTCGCCGGCTGGCCAAGACTATTGCCCAAATCTCCACTGTGAGCAGCACCGATACCATGGCGGTGCTGGAAGCACTGCTGACCACCATCCCGGAAGAGCTGGTTCAGGGCAACATCGTCGAACTGGGCGATTTCGGCAGCTTCTGGCTCAAGAGCAGCTCAGAAGGCGCCGACATCCCCGAAGATGTGCGCGCCGAGCAGATCACCACCCTACTCCCACGTTTCAACCCCGGCAAGGAATTCAAGAAGGTGCTGGGCGGGATCTCGTACGAAAAGGCATAGGCCCCGGTCCTGACTTACCCTCATCGATGCTTCTCTAAATTTAGGTAAGGACAAAAAAATAACTGCATAGGAACAAAAAAAGATCGAGAAGTTTTTCGAAAAACTTCTCGATCTTTTTGCAAAAACATTTCGATCCTTTTTTCGATGACCGCGGAGGTCCGTCCGCACATCCGTAATCGGCAGTGCCTGGTCTACACGACCCCCAGCCGCTCACCCGTGCATGATCTGCCTATGGAGCCTCCTGCTCATCAACATAGCTCCACAGCCGCTCGATCTGCTCCCGGTTGAGGCGATAGTCTCTCAACAGCGTTTCCTCGATGGTCTCGGCCTGCTCTGCTGCCGATCTCAGCCAATCCAGAATAGTATCTTCCTTGACACCTTTGATGCGCGCGACGCCGCCGATCCGCCCACCCTTCGCCAGCAGCGCCAGCGTTTCCAGGATCGTCTCGTGAGGTGCCTGCCGTCGATAGAAGACTGTTCCTCGCGTCTCGGTAAACGTCTGCCCACAGCTCTGGCATCGGTAGCGCTGTGTCCCACTTCCGGTCTTGCCAAAGCGGATGATCTGCGCCGCTTCGACATCGCCAAACAGCTCGCAGGCTTCATTAGGACAGGACAGGTTGGCCTGAGTTGCATCGTGCCTTGCGCCTGATGTTGGCGCCGGCTCACCGGGCACATCACTCGCCGGCGAGGCCATCCCCAGCTTAGCCAACAATACGCTGGCTACCTCAGCCACCGGGCGCTCCTCATCGCACGGGGCATCATCCGGCAAATCGATGCCCCGCTCAGCCAGCACTTCCAGCGCAAAGAGCCGATCACCATGATCGGTCATCGGGTGCCGCGCTACCAGTGTCAGCAGGTCGACACCCTCTTCCTTACTTCCACTATCCCATAGTAAGACCGCCCCACCGATCAAATAGTACAGGATCGTCGGCGATACCTGTCTTTGGATGGCCGCCTCCAACCCCTCACATAGACATCGACGAGCCGACGCTTCATCCCCCAAACCATGATGGGCCAGGCTCAGACACATCAACCCATTGATTACGCCCAGCATATCAAATCGCTGCACAATAGCCATCGCCGTCCGGCAGTCGTCAAGCGCCTGCTCAAACTCCCCCCGGCGCACATGCAGCTCCCCCAGGTTGAGCAAGATGACCACCTTGAGCGCATCCTCCGCGCATGCCGGTAGTGCCTGTTCATAGTAGCGATTGGCAACCGAAAGATCTCCCATCGTGCGGTACAACTGGCCGAGATTGGCCAGACAATGAGCCACACCGTGAGAGAGACCTTTCTCATAACAAAGCGCCAACCCTTCTTCCAATGCCTCTCGGGCCGTCTCATAATCGCCCGAGCAAATACAGGTAATGCCCAGGCCAATCATTGGCGCAAAGCTCCCTTGCCAGTTGCCCACGGCACGGAAGATAGACAGGCTCTCCCTAAAAGACTCCTTGGCTGACACATGATCCCCCTGGCTGGCCTGAATCGCTCCCAGCTTATTAAGAGCACGAGCCAGATGTTCCTCCGCGTTGCAGCGACGCAGCACATCAACACCTTGTTGAGCTGATTGCTGTGCCTCTCGCATTGTGCCAAGGTTCATCTGATAGGTGGCCCGATGAGCCAATAGTCGTCCCCAGACAAGCTGATCATCAGGTGTCGCCTCCGGCTTCAATTCCGCCAATGCCAGGGCCAACAAATCGCTTCCTTCCGGAAACCAGCCACGTGCCTCGCAGAGCTTGAGCAAGGGCTCGACGATCTGCCCGATTTCCCCCATCATTCTGTTCTCAACAGCTCTGCGCCAGGCCGCGCGGACGTTACCGAGCTCGCAGCTCATTGCGTCAATGGCCTGGGTCTCCCCTTGCAGCCATCGAGCATGCTGCCGCTCCATGAAATCCGCATAGAAGGCAGCATAGTCCGCCACAGTCTGCTGCCACACCTCCGGTTCGCCCTCCAGTTTCTCCTGCGCATACTGCCGAAGATTTTCGTGGATCTCATAACGGACGGCAGCGCCATCTTCGACGGACACTGCTCGCAGGAGCGATTTAGATACCAGCCCATTCAGCACCTGAAGATCGGCGCCCGCCACATCACTGGCAGCTTCCGGCGTGAAGCCGCCCAGAAAGACAGATAATCGAGGAAAAACCTGCTGCTCATTTACTGACAGCATTTGCCAGGAATGATCAAAGACTGCGCGTAAGCTGCGGTGACGCTCCAAAGCATCGCGCCGGGTACTGGCCAACACATCCAGGTTTTGCTCAACCTCGTCCGCGATCTGAGAGCAAGAAGCCACGGACAGCAGTCCCGTGGCCAGCTCGATGCCCAGCGGCAATCCACCCAGGATGCGGCACAGGCGAGCAACAGCAGCCTCCTGACTATGCAGTGTAAAGTCACTCTTGTGCCGCCTTGCACAGTGTACAAAATGCTCTACTGCCTCATACTCCTCGATCTGTCCGGCCTCTCCGACTTCCTCAGGCGGCACAGAAAGACCATCGACGGCAAATACCCACTCGTCCCGCAGGTCCAGCTTCACCCGCGAGGTCACGATGATCTTGGTCTGTGGCGCCGCATGCAATATGGCAGGAACAATATCAACCCCGGCAACAAGGTGCTCAAAGCCATCCAGCAGCAGCAGCGACTCACGCTCAGCTAAGTGGGCGATGAGTTGTTCGCGAGGTGGCGCCGCGCCTGTGATCGGGATGTTAGCCGCATCGGCAATGGCCGTAGCGATGAGTTCAGGCCGGGTGACCGGGATCAGCGGCACATAGATGATACCATCGAGAAACCTGCTTGCCTGTCGCACCACCAGTTCCTGGGCCAACCGTGTCTTGCCGATACCCCCCGGCCCCACCAACGTGACCAGACGACAGGCGGGGTCACCAATATACTCAGCCAGAGATTGCATCTCAGCCTGGCGCCCCACAAATGTCCCCAAAGCCGGCGGCACATTATGCCGTTCAGTCTCAGCCGCATTCTGAATGCGCTCATACAGGGCAGTCGTCTCAAGCGCCGGCGCTGTGTCAAGCTCCTCATCCAGAACCCGGCAGCAGGCATCGTATTGAGCCAGGGCGGTATCATACTTCCCCTGCCGGGCCAGCAGCAGCATCAGATGACGGTGGGAACCCTCATGCCACGGCTCAATATCCAACAACCGCCGGGTAAGTTCGGCTGCACGCTCCCAATGGCCGAGAAGCGCGTGGTGCTCGGCCAACCTCTCGAGCGCAGAAAAGTACAGCTGCCGGCAGCACTCCCGCTCCCTCCACATCCAGCTCTCCAGTTCAGGGGCTCCATCGATACAAATACCTGCAAGGAATTCCCCCTGGTACAGAGCAACAGCCTGTTCCAATTCGGTGGCATCGAGTTCCGTTCCCTTGAGCATGTCTTGGAAGGCGTTTACGTCCGCCTGATGAGGCTGTGTCGCATCAAAGGCAGCGGTCTTGCGCGTCACGGTGAGATAATCCGGCAGAAGCTTCTGGATATTGTGCAGCGCCTGGCTCAGGTTCGCCTTGGCTCGCCCGTCAGGCATATCACCCCACAACAGGGAGGCCAGTTCCTCCCGGGCGTGAGTACGTTCGCTCTCCAGCGCCAGGTAGCAGAACAAGATTAAAGCCTTGCTGGAGATGAAACCATCAACCGGCTTGCCCTCCAGGGTAATCGATGGAGGCCCTAACAGAGTCAGCTCAATCACAGGTATTCCCCCCCTTACAACTATAGATATCCCCCGGCCAATAAATGATCCATAAATGATCGGTATTGTACCATACATTACTGTACCGCTTTGTATGAGTGGAGTGGGGCAGGGAGCGCTCCCAGCGAGAGGCTTTATTCAGACTTTCACACATGAGGTACCTGCCACTGCACACTTGATCCACCAGCGGTGGTTCTGAGCCAGGCGAGGACAGGCCGGCCTGTCCTGGCAACACAACCCATTCGTCCAGATCAAGTAAGAGAAGACATATACGTTTGGCCGGGGGACTTTCAGTGACACACCAGCATCAGGCAGCTGATGCCCCCACATCAGCTGCCTGATACCCTGGCACTTGGAGCAATGAGCTACGCAGCTGAAGCGTTGTGAAGGTGGGCCGGCTCCATAGACAAGCAGTAACAACTGGGGAAGGAAGCAGACAAATCAAGCCTTATCTCCATCATTCACTGATTAACTGAATGTTCGCGCAATCATTCTCCCTATTCCTGCATGAGCCAGGTTGTGCTTGCCCGGAGCGGGTGTGCTTAGTCCGGTTGGAACGTGTACTGAAAGGAGAGTTTTACTTGGGAATTCCATAACAGACAGCTTACCAACGAAAAAGCGATTAGAACCAAGCGATGGACCTAAACAAGTTAGGCCAAGGAGACAACATGTTTACCAAGAGAAGACGTTTCTTAACGATCTCTGCTGCCCTGATTTTAGGTCTTCTGCTTATCGTCGGCGTGCTGAACTTCTCAGCGTCGCCGGCACAGGCAGAGTACCTGGTCATCAGCAGCAACTTTGAAAACGGCACAAGCTGGCCTTGGGTGACATCCGAAACCTTTCCCGGGCAGATTGATGGTGATGTTTTGAACTATGACGGTGATGGCGACCTGGAGTTTTGCGTCACAATCACCCATCCCGGCAAAAACAGATATGATGTCCAGGCAAGACATCGGAGACTGCATATTGAGGCAGGCCATCACTATGTAGCCAGCTTCACCGCCTTTGCCAACCGCCCGGCCAAGATGCAGGCCATGGTCACCCAGGGGCACGCTCCCTACTGGCCACCGCATTCACATCCCGGTGGCGCGCCGCAGTCAGATCTCACGACCAGCCCTCAATCCTACAGTTTCGAATTCGATGGGGCGACAAAACTCGATCTGTTCACCGGTGGGCAGCTGGAGGATACTGCTGCCGAGTTCGCTTTCCATCTGGGAGGTGACAACTTCCTCAACCCCAACGATACCAACGATACCAGTGATTTGACCGTCTGCTTTGACGATCTTGTTCTCAACGACACGACCGGCAGCCCGCCGCCGGTTGAGCCCTCGACTACATCCAACATACGCGTCAATCAGATTGGCTACTTCCAGTTTGGTCCCAAGAAAGCCAGCGTTGTCAGCGACTCTGCCACTCCTCTTCACTGGGAGTTGGTTGTCAAGGTAGGCAGTGAAGAGCGCGGTGTTCGACTGGAGGGTGATACAACGCTCTTCAATAATGGTAACCCCGATCCTGCATCAGGAGATCGGCTCCACATCATCGATTTTTCAGAGTTCCAAGAGGGCATTGTGACCCCTGGGGCTCTCTTTGTGCTCCGTGTCAACGGTGAAGAGAGCCATCCATTTGATATTGATAGTGCTCCATACTGGACGAGGCTGCTTCAGCCAATGGAGTACTTCTACAACAACCGCAGCGGCACTGCTCTCGTTGAACCATATGCAGGCCCCTACTACACACGCGGCGCGGGATACATCGATGAAACTGTGCCGTGCATTACCGGAGGGCAGCGGGACGATGAGGGAATAGTTGACGGGAAGGTAACCGATGGGACAGAGTGGGTAAACTGCGTCATGACAGTAGATGAAAATGGCGTCACGACCAATAACCCGCCCATGTTCACCGATGACTATACAGTGAGCGCCCCCACAGGATGGTACGATGCCGGCGACCATGGCAAGTATGTCGTTAACGGCGGGATTTCTGCCTGGACAATGCTCAACCAATACGAACGACATCTGTATTGGGGCCGAATCGGTGAGTATTGGTTTGGGGACGGCACGCTGTCCATTCCCGAGAACAACAACGGCGTCCCCGACATCCTCGACGAGGCACGCTGGGAAGTAGAGTTGCTGCTCGACATGCAGGTGCCACCTGAGGGTCAAGGCTATACCGTGCCGGCAGGCGGGGTATCGGCATCCGGGCTGGTCCACCACATGCTGCATGACACCATGTGGACTGATGCCCCTAACCGTCCAGATGACATCTCTGACTTTGATACAGCCGACAACTATGAACGTGCTGTATATCCTCCCAGCACGGCAGCCACTCTGAATTTGGCCGCCGTCGGAGCGCAGTGCGCGCGTATCTGGAGAGGCAATGACGATGCATTCGCTGATCGCTGCCTTGACGCAGCCACGCGAGCCTGGGATGCAGCCAACGCCCATCCCGACCTGTATGCCGAGGATCGCTTCAACGGTGGCGGGCCATACGATGATGCTGAGCTCTCAGATGAGTTCTACTGGGCTGCCGCCGAGCTGTACGTCACAACGGGCGCAGATGAGTATCTACAAGCCTTGATGGGCTCAACGTGGTATGGCGTGGTGCCTACTACTCTCGGCACCGAGGGCAGCGGCCCCATGACCTGGAAAGATACAGCCGCCCTGGGCACCATCTCGCTGGCTATGGTACCCAACAATCTGGGAGCCGGAATCGACGTGGCCCGGCAGAGTGTCATCGACGCAGCAGATGTGTTCGTGGCCAACGAGCAAACCGAAGGCTACGGCACGCCTTACAAAGCAGGCAGCAGCGGCTACGCCTGGGGCTCGAACTCGTTCGTGCTCAACGAGATGATCATCATGGGCCTGGCCCACGACTTCACCGACATCTCCAACCAGCCCCAGAGAGAGACGTACAAGAGCGGCATCGTCTCCGGCCTGGACTACCTCATGGGACGCAATGCTATGGATGTAAGTTACGTTACCTCTTGGAGCCTTAGTGGCAACCAGGTCCAGAATGTGCACCATCGTCACTGGGCCTACCAGGCCTGGCCGCGTGATGACATACGCTACCCGTCTCCGATTCCCGGTTCCATCTCGGGTGGGCCTAACTCCAATCAGGAGGCTCTGAGCGAAAACAAGGCGACCCGTGCCATGGGGCTGTGGGCTGCCTGCAATACAACACCCATGAAGTGCTATGCGGATGACATCGATGCCTTCGCCGTCAACGAGGTCACTATCAACTGGAATGCGCCTTTCCTCTGGGTACTGGCTTTTATCAGCGAGGAACATCCCGGATCCGTTCCGCACGAGGTAGATGTCCAGTACGTCATCCGGGAACAATGGCCGGAGAGTGACACTTATGTAGATGGGATAGATGTGACACGCATCGAAGGTCTTGACAGAAATATCGGTTTGTGGACAGGTGACTGGTTGTCGTCGCCCTTGATGCCCATCAATTCTGTCCAGGCAGACAGCCCTGGGTTTACAGCAGATGTCACCATCACCAACAAGTCCGATGAGCCGATCAATGGTTGGACGCTGACATGGACGTTCCCAGGCAATCAACAGATTTACGAGATGTGGAATGCCGGTTACTCACAGTCGGGCGCGGCAGTGAAGGTCTGGGACACTGTCGACTGGAACAGCACCATTGCAGCTAACGGTGGGACGGTGACCTTCGGGTTCAATGCCAATTTCAGCGGCGAAAACGCAATCCCAACCGACTTTGTAGTCATACCAGGCTCCGTCCCTGGCCCCGGCACCGACCTGCCGGTAGACATCTCCGTCAACAATGACTGGGGTGATGGCTACTGCGCTGTCGTCACCGTAACCAATGACACGGATGAGCCTGTCGACTGGCAGATCGCCTTTGAAACCGAGGGGACCATCTACGACTTCTGGAATGCTATCTGGTCTCAGAATGGGGCTAATGTGAAGGCCGAGGGGATGGATTGGAACAATATCCTCCAGCCGGGGGAGAGCACCCATAGCATCGGCTTCTGCGCTAACAGGTAAAAGATGTACCATGCAGGGCAATGTGATGATCCGCATTGCCCTGAACGCCTCTTCACATTCCAACAGAAGCTAAGCACAAATGAGGGCGGATAGACTGCATCCGCCCTCATCTTTACCCCCTTTGCCACTCCTCGACAGGGACCTCCAACAACACTTTAGAGGGAAGACAATCTCTGTCGGTGGGCAGATAACAACACTTTAGCGGATATCTGCCGCGTTCTCGCCCCAACCTAATCGGTATCAGCCTGAAGCAAACTGGGGCCGACCCCATCCTTCTTCCTGATCAGCTTATGCTCGTTGCATTTCAGGATGACGATCTCGGCCAGGTAGGCCAGTTCGCTGCCCGGCTCAAGGTGGCCGCCGTAAGCCTCATTCTCTCCACAAGTAACAGTGATGTGTAGATGTGGCTCGTAGTTGGCGATAATCCCGCTGACGGATGTCAGCTCCAGCGGTTTTTCGAGAGTATAGAAGGCATTGTCTGAAGGAATATCCGTATGCATAATATAGTGCATACGGCAGGTCTTGAACGTCCCGATGCCCGAAATCACAACGCCGTTCTTAATATCATGTTGTTTGATGGCCTCCTGGATGCCTTCCAGCAGCATCTCACCAGGCCCCATACCGATGGTTATAAGCTCAAAATCACCTTTATAAGGGATAACGTTCACGCTTTGCCTCCTTGAAAATCGTGCTGAGCGCCGAGTGCAATTGGCATTCAGCATCTCAACATCGTGCTGTAGACTGATTGCCGGATACTGATAGCAGCTTATTTCACCGTATCATCCAGCTCCATACCGGCTTTCAGGTAGTGTTTCCGTCGCGCTTTCTTGTCGCTTTCGTGCTCTTCGTGTGCCCACTCGGCAGCCTCAAGAGCGATCTCCTGAGGCACCACGATGACGCCATCACCGTCCGCAACTACCATATCATCGGGCCGGACCTGCACCCTGCCCACGGCAATCGGAATATTCTTGGCTTCGAACTGCAAACGAACCTGCACCATGGTCTGCCCAATATATCGTGACCAAAAGGGTATTTTTTGAAGGAGAAGCTCGTCCGTATCGCGGACGCCGCCATTGGACACGAAACCACGCGCACCAGCATTGAAGCACCCAAATGAATTATCCGAGCCCATCAGTCCCACATTCAGGCCGGATTGGTCAATGACAATGAAATCCCCTTCCTCGACATCATCGCACCAGGGATAGGTACAAATCTCATGATAGTATATCCCGGACCATTTTTCCCGATATTCTTTGGCAGACATACGCGGCACGGGTCCGGTATAAGGGAGATAGCGAGCCGTCCGCGCAAGACCATATGCCCGCGTTCTCCAGAGAGGCCTTATGCGTGCATCGAGGGAACCGTAGTGGAAGTAGCCCAGAGCATCCATGGCATCGCGCACATCACATACTCGCAGATCGGCATAGGCCGCCAGAAGTTCTTCCCGTTTTTGGTCTTTCATCTATCTCTCCGTGATACTCAACGTTCCAAATCCTTGTAGTCCTGCGCAGCATAAAAGCGCCCACTAGGCCCATGATCATCGAGTAGTGCAGGCACCAATACGCCCGGCAGCACTGTCTCCACTTCCTGCTCTGCATCGGGGCCACCCATATCGGTCTTTAGCCAGCCCGGATCGATATAGTTGACCAACACATTCGTACCTTGCAGCTCTGCTGCCAGATCCCGGCTGTATTTGTCGACGGCTGCCTTCGATACGCTGTAGGGGGCCAGCTGCGGAATATCCCTGATCCCGGATGTCAGGTTGATAATGCGCCCATAGCCGCGGCGTTTCATCTCTGGGGCAAAAGCGTTACACAGCGCAACCATGGCAAACACATTGACCTGAAATATCTCAAGCCACTCATCCGGAGCAATATCCCAGATAGGCTTCCAGTCATTCTGGATGGCGGCATTGTTGTAAAGAATGTCGATGTGACCAGGCCCTTTTTTAACGCCTTCGATGATCGCCTCGATGCCCTCAGCCGTCCCCAGGTCACCTGAGACGACATGCGTCCGAGCACCAAGCGCCTGCAGCTGCTGAAGCGTCTCGGCTACATTACTCTCATTACGGCCATGTACAACGATGTTACATCGGCGCTGTGCAAGCCCCAGAGCGATCTGCCGGCCGATACCCCGGCTCGACCCCGTCACCAGCGCCCACTTGTTGTCCAGAAGTTTCATGGTGCCTCTCCAAAGATAACTGTGTACTGCAGTGAGTACTGAGAAGAATATCAAGATTTGTCGCTCGCTTCGATCGAGCTTTCAAGCGTTATTCAGCAATCGTCAATGCTTGTCGACTTTCAGCAGGAGGGTCTCGTGGGGCTGCACACGCCGGGTCAGCTCCACCTTGAAATCGGCGATGTCCTCCTGGGCCCACAAGTTACGCACCAGCTTGGGAGCATCCAGCAGGCCGATATCGCTGGCCTTCACCGTAACATCGCTGCCCGATGCGCCCCGGTTGACCAGCGCGACAGCCACCGAGCTGTCCGCAAGCGGCTTCTTCCATATCTCGCACCGGTCCATCTGCTTCACGCGCCGAACCGGCTCGCCCAGGGCATCCTGATTGACAGCCAGCACCTCAGGGTTCATCAGCAGGGCCGCCGTCTCTTTCTCCATCGCCCGGACGTCACAGCCGATCATCAGCGGCGAGCAGGCCATACACCACATGGACATATGTGTCTGGTACTCCACGAACGATAGCCCGCCGCCCGAAACAAGTCCTTTGCCCTTCAGCCCAACAATCAGCATATCCAGGTCGTTCCAGCCGCCGGGCCCGCCGTACTCAGCCAGCTCGGCCGCCAGGTCAAGAGATACATCGATGCCTATCCCATAGTACGTGTGATCGGCCACCCATATGTTAACCCAGCTGTCAAACACATCCCCCGAAACCCGCCACATGTGCCCCCCGACTTCCCGTCCCCACAAATGCGGGCTGCGGCCGCCCCATTCGCACAAAGAGAAGAGAAACTCGCGCCCGGTCTTGCGCAGTGCTTCCCCCATCCGGGAATAGCGTTCGATGGCCGACGCCTGGTCTTCGGGCGCATTACAGTAATCGTACTTGAGGAAATCGATGCCCCAGGAGGCCCACATCTGGGCATCCTGCTCCTCAAAGCCGTAGCTGCCGGGGTAACTGCCACAGGTCAGGTCGGCCGCATCGGAGTAGATACCTATCTTGAGCCCCAGGTTGTGTACATAGTCGGCCAAGGCCTTGATGCCGTTGGGGAACTTATCGGGATCGGGCACCAGATAGCCATTGCTGTCCCGACCATCCTTCTTCGACCAGCAGTCATCGATGACAACGTACTCGTAGCCACAATCCTTGAGCCCCGAAGAGATCATCGCGTCGGCGGTCTCGCGGACGACGGCCTCATTGACATTCCATCCAAACTGGTTCCAAGAGTTCCACCCCATCGGGGGTGTAGCAGCCAGAGATTTCGATGCAGACGTCACGTGTTCCTCCTTAGAGAACAGTTGGGTGTTTAGTCATTAGTCAAAACAGCGACAAGCGCTGGGCCGCACATCATAAGTTATACCGATCTTTCATGGCAAGCACCCCGATCACCGGCGACGCCTGAGGTGTCGCATACATCATTGCAGAACAGTCTTTTGCACCGGGAAATACTTTATCCATCAGGAGGCGAAAGTGATGGCGTGGGCGTGTGGGCACGCAAAATATCGAACGTTGTAGTAAGAATGGATAGGAACAACACAGTAGCGGCAGAAGTTCCAGCGAGCGATCAGCCAGTTGAAGGGCCTTTGGTAGAGCGCAAAGGTATCGATGAGAAAGCCACGGATCCTCATGTAATCGGTAGTGGGATCGTAGACCTTACGAAAAGTTTTCTTCATCGTTTTCTCCGCATTGGACCAGACAGATAAAACATCAACTGGCAGGCAGCCTACACCATCTCCACAAAACCAAAGTGCCTCAAACCATCGAGCACCCCCTGCGCTGCCGGAAAGGGGCTCCGGTAATGCCGGGGATGGCAGGCAACAGCTCTAATCTCATCCAGCCCATTGGCCGGAACAATGCCCTTATACTCTGTCTCGAATATCTCCTTATCATTACCCGAATCGCCAGCAACTACCACCCTGCCCGCATCCAAGCCTAATTCTCGCTGAAGGAATCGCACTGCCCAGCCCTTCCCCACAAAATCGGGAAAGACATCGATATACTGGCCATAGCTGGGAAGAATGCGGTATCCTCTCTGTCCCGCCAACCGCTCCCGGAAAGCTGCCAGCGTATCCTCGCGTCCATCCCAAAAGAAACCAGCCTGAAAACGAGGCTGCCCATCAGGGAACTCTTGACGATAAATCCCCTCTCCTTCCCCAAGCGCATAGATCGTCTCAAGATCCCATTCAGGAGAGACCTGGGCAGCATACTTATGGCCTATGGTGTTATCGGGGTCGCTGTAGTCAAAGAGTTCAGATCCAACAGAGCTGCATATGTAATCTGGGCATGGCAGCAGCCCCTCCTCAACCAGCTTCACCACAGATGATAGGGATCTGCCGGTCACCAGGGCAAGGCGAAAGCTGTCAGGATAGCGTTGGACAAAAACGCTTAAACACAATGCCCCTTCTTCGTCACCCAAAAGTGTCCCATCAACATCTGATGCCAGCAGGAAGGGATGGTCGGGCTCAGTTGGCCGGACGCAAAATGACCGATCATCACTTCGTCGCTGCAAGGCAGTCTTCTCCCTCAGTTAAGCGATGCCCGCATGATCTCGTCAAAACACCCAGGTCCCTAACAGAAGCAATCCGGCCGCCAGCGCAACCAGATAGAATGCTATCGGGCTCAAGATCGGTATGGAAATGACAGAAGCTACCAGCCCTACTACAAACAACACCATTGATGCCATCCAGACATTGTGTCTCGGTTTATGCAATTTGATTTTCATCTCATCCCTTCCATTACGCTGCAGCTCTTTCTCGTTACCCAATGAGCATAACCGGCCACATCAGCTTACCGGCTGCTCAATCTTCGATGATAATGGACTTGCTCTTGGTTGATTGTTCACGCAAAGGCGCAATCTTTTTGTATTCTTCTGATTGAAAGCAAGCCCTGAGAGTATCGACGTTTGGGAACGAGAGCAGCACGATTCGCCTCGCCTCCCAGTCACCGCTTACGGGTGTGATATTGTCTGACCGGAACACATAGGTCCCCTGATACTTTTCGATAATCGGGGCAGCCTGCTGCCTGTACTCACGATACCTGTCAGCATCAGTAATCACCTCGATTTCTGCCAGAAAGAACGCCGTCATCACCTATCTCCTACCCAAGCAGCAAAGAGCTGAGAGGCCGAGGATGTTTGCCTCTATTGTCACCCTCGGATGAGCCGTCGACAACAAACTATTACACCCCGAGAGCGTGTATAGTTATCAGACCCCGAGGATCTCACGGATCTGCCGTTCATGTACTTCCATATGTGCAAAGTAGTCCTCAACCAATTGCTCCAGAGTGACAGATGGCCGCTCTCCTACCGTGATGGTTGACATACTCAGCTCATCTTGGGGAATATGCTCGATGATATGCAACAAAAGTTGATTATACTGGTACCAGAGCGCAAGCAAAGTCTGAAAGTCAAACGCATCGTAACGCGCCCTTTGCACAAAAACCTCTTGATCGTACCCGGGAAATGCGAAATGTCCTTGGGCATTGTAGCGCGCAAACCGCTGATGGTTATTGCCGGCCGAGTCAAGCAAGTGCCCTAACACCTGGGCAACCGACCACCCTTCCCCATTGCCTTTTTTGGAAGGATCGGGGCACGCTTTGAGTAGCTGGTATATTTTCTCAATGTATTGTCGGTAATTCTCATGCATGGTCATCCGCGCCTCCTGTGCGCTCACATCACATCAGCAATGTAGTGTTTCGCGGCATAAGTAAGCCGTCAGTTATGGTTACCTGCGAAACACTTAAACAGTTGGGGATGAAGGGCATCGACGACCTGCGGTCGTATACTGCCGGACTATTTCTGCCCAACTGTAGCAGTCCCTAATAGACCAAAACCTGGGCTGTATCTTCCAACAACACAACTTGTTGGATGGCAAGCTCCCCTTCCGGATCAATGAACCTGACCTCTCGCAAGGCCCGGTTACCCTCCGCTTCCAGGGCCTCGATGCCCTGAGCGATAGGCCCAACAGGCGGCGAGGTCAAGAACTCACCATCCACATCGACCCCGGTAAAGGCGAGCTGCCGCCCACTGTCATCCAGATGAAACGTCACGCCGACCTGCTGCCAGCGCACACCCAGATTGATCTCGCCATAGATGATCAAGCCGCCGGGCAACAGCTTCACCCGTGTATCGCGCAGCTGGGCATGTTCACTGGCCCACTTGCCAAACCAGTAATTGAGATATTGGTTCAGCCCGGCCTCATCGAACTCGATAAAGTAGGCCGGCCGCCCATCAGACATCTGCCCACGTTCCAGGCGGCTGGCAAAGACGGTCTCTGAGGGAAAGGCCATGGGCTCATTCAGGAACCAGATATCCACCACAACACTCGTCAAGGGTTCGGGCGTGCCTGGGTCTGGGTCTGGCGAACCGGTCACAGGCCAGGTGATGGTTGCCGGAGTGTGCTGGGAAGCCTGATATTCCAAATAGGCTCCGGTATCTCCTTGAGGCTGAAAACCCAGGATCTGGAGAGTAAAAAAGAGAACCACAACAAGAACCAGCCAGAAAACGAGATAAACAATTCTGGAGGCCAGACGTGGCTTGGCCGTGGGCGCTGATGCTTCGGTTTTATCTGACATGATAGGTACTCCTTGTAAAACAGCAGCGAGCAATAAGTCAAAAACCTGAGAGATATTATCTCTCCCCTTCACTGCTGTTGCCCTCGTCCAGGACTATATCCAAACTATACAGAAGCGACATCGCCTCCGGCAGGGTGAATTTCGCTTTGTCGATCTTGTTCTGTGCCGGATTGATCTGGTAGTTGTACGCGCTCCGGAAATCAGCTTCCCGCAGGTCTGTGTTGATGAAGTGGCTGCCGGAGAGGTCGGTGTCCGAGAAATCCGCCTTGGCCAGGGTCGCCTCACGGAAGTCGACGTTTCTTGCAACGCAGGCCAGATACTGGGCCTCTTTCATTGCGAGGCCGATGAATGTCGAGTGTGTGAGGACACATTCCTTGAAAACAAGCGGCCCCTTTACCTGTATCTCGGGCCAGGCACCTCTTGTCCAATCGATGCCCAGTACCTTCGAGTGCTCAAATTGTGTGGAAGAGAAAGAGGAGCCCTCTATATTCATCATGCTCAAGTCGCAGTGCTGAAATTGGCAGTTCACAAACCGGCAGTCAAGGAATGCAGCCTCGACGAAAGAGCACCGCTCAAAGCGGCAGTCGTAAAACTCACAAGACGATATTTGCCCGCCCTCAGCATCCAGCGCTTCAAAGAACTCATCGGTATAAGTGGTTCCTGATTGGATTTCCTGTGGCACGATGCCCCCTCAGAATATGCCGGATGCCCTCACCAGGCAACAAAGCGTCCAAAGTACTCGGTGCACACCCTGCGCCACTCGCGGGCATTCTCTTGCTGCTTCTTCAGCCGCTCACTGACGTGCCGGTAACGCTGTGGATCGATGCCGCCCTCCAGCCCTTCCCACGTTCTGCACATCTCGTCCACAAACGCCACCCCCCTGTCATAGCAATGCTGTAACTCCTCCCACAGTGTCCGGCCGGACTTCAGACGATGCTCCCAGGGCACGTGGTGGAACCACAGCAGATATTCTTCGGGACAGGTAGCCAGATTATCGAATTGCTCATGCAGAGGGCTGTAGTACTGGCCGGCAGCATTGCTGCCGGTGCTGCTGCGGTCGAAGCCCAGGCCCTCTTTATCGGCGCGATGATAGTAGGTATTGTTCCAGTCCGGGCGCGGCGCGGCGCTGAAGCCCGGATCGGGGCCATAGTGATGACCTTCTTGCATCAGATGATGCAGCCCCAGCGGCGTCATATAATCGATACAGGCCAGCCAGGAGCCGAGCATCATTTTCTTCAGCGTTTTTACTATCTCAGGATCGTTCGACCAGGTCATCCGGATCCATTCTTCGGCGATTGTCCCGGCACTCAGCTCATGATCCCAGGCCAGGCGCCCATAAGCATACCAGTTGGCCTGCGAGAAGTGATGGCCGCACCAGTTGCGGTCTGAGCCGGTATTGGCAACAGCCACGATGCACGAGGCAGCCTGATCATAAAGCGAGCGGTCGATAACCCCGGCAACCTCCGAGCCCGGCCCTTTGGCATAGGTATCGGCATCGAGCACTTCTTTCCACATGCCGGCCAGGTAAACCAGATGGATCGATTGGCCGAAGTACTCCTGGGCGATTTGCAGCTCAAGCGCCAAGGGTGTCTGTTCCATTGCACCAAACAGCGGGTGGAACGGTTCCCTGGGCTGGAAATCGACGGGCCCATTCTTTACCTGCACGAATACGTTAGGCCGGAACCGGCCATCCAGCGGCACAAACTCCTTGTAAGCACACTTGGCCCTATCGGCGTCGACCGTCACGTCGTAGACGAAAGCCCGCCACAGCACCATTCCACCGTATGAGGCAAGGGCATCGGCCAGCATGTTGGCGCCATCGTCATGGTTGGCGCCATAATCCTGCGGCCCCGGCTCGCCTTCAGAGTTAGCCTTGACCTGGAACCCGCCGAAATCGGGGATCAGCCGGTATATCTCATCGACTTTGTCCTTCCACCAGGCAGCAACGGCCGGATCGCGAGGGTCACTGGTCGGCAGACCGCCGAGCTGCATAGGCGCCGAGAAAATGGGCGAGAGATAGGCCCGAATGCCGTAGGGGCGGAACACATCGGCCAGGGCGGCGGCCTTAACCAGATACTCGGATGTCAGACTTGTGGCCTGGGCATTGACGTTGTTGAGGGCAACCCCATTGATGCCGATAGATGCGCAAGCCCGGGCGTAATCGTGATAGCGTACATCGATTTTCTCAGGAAGCTCATCCCACTGCCACAACGTGCGGCCCGCATAGCCGCGCTCGATGGAGCCATCGACGTTGTCCCAATGAACAAGCAGCCGGTGCCGAATACGCGGGCAGTTCACAACATCCAGATCGTCAATATCCTGGTATGTCTGGAGAAGCCGGAGGAGATGAAACGTGCCCGTGAGAACGGCCGCAGCAGAATTGCCCGTAACCAGAAGCTGGTTGCTTCCATTATGCTGGTAGGCGCAGATAATGAAGCCTTCTTCGCCCAGCCGGTCGCGTCGATCCTGTGGTATGACGAGGCCGGCAGCCGCAAGCTCATCGACCGTGCCCACGACCAGCGCATTGTTTGCCGGTTCCTTCCCGTAAAGCGGCACAGAACTGTCCAGCAAAGCCGGCAGTGCACGCTCAAGCTCACGCCGGACAATCTCGATTGTCTCGCCCTGGCCGAGGATCACCACACTGCCGATTACCCTGCGATACTGCGCCAATCGGCCCGGATCATCCACCTTGCGATATCGCAGCCACAGCTCATATCCGTCCTCGCCCTTTATGCTCACAATTCACATTCCTTCTCACTAGTGTTTCGCAGCATAAGTAAGCCGTCAGTTATGGTTACCTGCGAAACACTTAAACAGTTGGGGATGAAGGACATCGACGACCTGCGGTCGTATACTGCCGGACTATTTCTGCCCAACTGTACTAGAACAATGCAGATAAAAGAACAATGCTGTCCATCCGCAGTGCTGCTTCGATCCAAACCAAGGCTTGGTTTGATCTAAATCAAGCCTTGATTCGATCAAATTCCAGTAAGGAAACCTCATTGTCAAACGCCTGTTCGTGTGCCATCCTCTTTGTGAACTGTGAAGGCATATGCTCGTTATGGTTAGCTCCCGCACCGGCCGTCACTTTCGCTGCCTTGGATTGGCTTGCTTTTGCGCCAGCATGATCCACCAATACGCCAGATCATGCTGATCGGCATAGGCTTCCCATACATTCTCGGCCCAGGCTCTGACCAGCCCGACATACTCAACCGGATTGCCTGCTGCACAAATGTCGACAATCGTCATGCTCCCACGATTGTTGGGCACATCAGGCTTCCGGATAGCTACAACGCCGTCAAGCCACTGCTGGATGGCAGCATAGACCCCAGGGCTGCCATCGTAAACCAGACCACAGCACAGGCGGGTGAGGTGCGCTGCATAGGACTTCGCCGAGCGACAGTACCTTGCAGGATGCTGCATACAATAGGTATCGAGGGCCAGATCTCTGGCTGCGCTGCACTCCGGATGGCTGTAAGCCAACGCGCCGACTTGCTCCCAGGCTTCCTGGCAGCCGTCGAAACCTCCGCTGACGGGTGCACCACACTCGGGGCATCGTTCCTGGGTCATATTCTCAATCTTTCCACTTCTCGATCACGACACACACATTTTGCCCCCCGAAGCCGAACCCGTTCACCATCGCAACTCCAATGTCAGCACAACGCGGCGTGTTAGGTGTGTAGTCCAGATCACATTCGGGATCGGGTGTGTCCAGGCCGATGGTAGGAGGAATAATTCCCTCATGCATGGCTTTGACAGCCGCTATCGCCGAAAGCGCCCCGGCAGCACCCACCGTATGTCCCGTCATACCTTTGATTGAGCTGATGGCGACCTTGTCCGCCGATTTCCCCAAGACTGTCTTGATGGCCCTGGTCTCAACCTGATCGTTCAAGGGCGTACCGGTACCATGCGCGGCGATGTAATCCACTTCTTCCGGCTTAATCCCGGCATCTTCAAGTGCCCCAGACATCGCTCTTGCCGCGCCACTGCCATCCTCTCGCGGGGCTGAGATATGGTAAGCATCGCTGGTGAGGGTATACCCCTTGACCTCCGCCAGTATCCGCGCGCCGCGTGCCTGGGCATGTTCGAGCACCTCGATGACCAGCACCCCGGCCCCATCACCGAGGACGGTGCCATCGCGGTTGAGATCAAAGGGTGTGATGGCGTGCTTGGGTGTATCGTTGCGCTGGGAAAGACCCTGCATGCGACCAAAGGCGCTGATGATCACCGGAGTAATAGGGTTGTCGGTACCGCCAACCAACATCACGTCGACATCGCCACGGACCAGGCGCCGCATTGCCTCGCCGATCGCGACAACCCCGGTGGCACAGGCTGCAATAGGCGCGTTCACCGGCCCGAGGATATTATGCAAGATAGCAACAAAACATCCCGGCATGTTGACCATCATCGCCGGTATCGTCATCGGGCTGACTCTCTTGGCGCCATGCTCCGCCAAGAGCTGATGTTGGCTCTCGATAACATCCACACCGCCAAATGAGCTGCCGATCTCGACGCCTACCCGGGTCATGTCTTCCCGCCCGAAGTCCAGATTTGCATCGGTGATGGCCTGTTGAGCGGCCGCCACGCCAAACTGGACAAAAGGCGACATGCGGCGTGCATCGCGCTTCTCCATATAATCAAGCGGGTCGAAGCCCTTGACAGGAGCTGCAATGGTGCAAGGAAACCCGATGGTATCGAATTGGGTAATCGGCTCCACACCGCACTCACCCTTCACCATCCCGGTCCAGGTCGCTTCCACGTCATTCCCCAGCGCGCTGACGGCACCTATACCACTGATAACCACACGCCGGCGGTGGCTGTTATCTTCAATAGCTGCCATAGCCACTACACGTCTCTCTTTCTATTCTTGATGATCTGCTCTCGTGCCGGATACTCTCTGGCGTTGCAGAAAAGAAATCTGGAGGCAATCGTCTAAAGTTTACACCATACAGACTACAAAGTCAGTATGATCTATAAGCTAGAGTGCACGAACAGGTTGATGGAGCGCAAAGAGAAACCGTTTTTTCGCCTCGTATGACAAGATACTCAGAATTGCTCCAAGACTTGCCAAAGCCAGCAAATTGTTTGAGGAAGAAACGGTTCTTCCTCATATTTGGTGAAAGCGGCGATTCGCCAACATGCTTCCTAAGACCATCCATGAAGGATGTTGGGGAGATTCACCAAAAACGCGGAAGAGCCAATTTGGGGGTAAAGAACCCCAGGAGGAGGACACGGCGACCCACCTGGTGGATTTGTCATCCATCATATCGGATTTACAGACGGCGGCGCGATGCACTGAAGACCAATGTGCCGAGATTCCGGCACACAGAGACGGGTAGGCTGCGCTGGGTCGGAGCCCGGTCAGGTATGGACCCGACCGGGCTCATGGTTCATCGCGGCTCTGGTCGCGACAAGCGGTTATGGCGTTCTTCGCTCGTATCTTCTCAAAAAAAAGGGGAGCCCGAGCATCACCCTCCCGGAGGTTTAAGTGTCGTCACTCTCTCTGAGATGCCAGCCTGCTAACCTCCAGGCGGGTTTGGCGGACATCCCCCGGATTATTGAGAAGATACCTTCGCTCTATGTGAAATCCGGTAAGTATCTTATATTACAGAGCCTCGCTTTTCCCGAATTGGTGAAAGCTGGTACACCAACTTTCACTTAAGGTTTCACACAGAGTCTTCAGAAAACTCTCCGTGAAACACTTAGAACGCATCTTTCGGTCATTTTTTAGGGCCTGAAACCAATTATTGAGGGAGCGGATAGAGCACAAACCGTTTCAGCAACCCAACAATC
>JAFGMS010000048.1 GCA_016927375.1 Anaerolineae bacterium | reverse complement strand
CGTCAGCGTCGTCTTGCCATGATCGATGTGACCAATCGTTCCGATGTTGACATGCGGCTTTGTGCGCTCAAACACTTCTTTACCCATTTTCTCTCTCCCATCGTACTCGGCACACCGGGATGCCAGTCTATCAGGCCGCGCTATGCAGCCATCCGATCACTTCAAAAGTCCAACAGTCTCGCGATTGACTAAAACGAGCACCTGCACACCAATCAGTGGACTCTATGCAACCTCTCCTCTAGCAATGCTCTCCGCTAGTTTGTCAGGAATGCGCTCATAACGCGCGAATTCCATGGTGAAGTTGGCACGTCCCTGCGACATACTTCGCAGATCTGTAGCATAACCAAACATCTCAGAGAGAGGGACAATCGCCTTGATAGCTTGAGCACCACCAGGGTGCACATCCATCGAGCTAATCTGACCACGCCGGGCCGAAATGTTCCCCTGAACCGCCCCAAGATACTCTTCCGGGGTGATGGCTTCTACACTCATCACGGGTTCCAGTAACACAGGGCCTCCACGTGTCACCGCCTCTTTAACCGCCATGCTACCGGCCACTTTGAACGCCATCTCCGAAGAGTCGACCTCGTGCCATGCTCCATCTACCAACCGCACAATGACATCGACCACTGGATATCCAAAAGCAATACCACTCATCATTGCTTCACGGATGCCCTCTTCTGTAGGCTTGATAAATTCCCTGGGAATAGTCCCGCCCCTAATCAGATCTTCGAAGACGTATCCTTCCCCTGGTTTATTGGGCTCAATCTCAATCTTCACACGGGCATACTGACCTTTACCGCCAGTTTGGCGTTTGAAGGTCACGTCGGCAGTGGCCGGCCGGGTGATCGTCTCACGATAAGCCACACGCGGCTTGCCGACATTGCACCCTACTTTGAACTCACGCTTCATCCGATCAACAATGATCTCCAGATGCAGTTCCCCCATACCGGCAATGATGGTCTGTCCCGTCTGATCGTCTACATGCACCTGGAAGGTCGGATCTTCCTCAGCCAGTTTCTGCAAGGCATCCGACAGCTTGCTCTGATCGGCCTTGGTTTTAGGCTCAACCGCAACCTGGATGACGGGTTCCGGAAATGTAATGCTCTCCAGCAGGATAGGATGGTTGGGATCACACAGCGTATCGCCCGTAAATGTATTCTTCAGGCCTAATGTCGCGGCGATGTCACCGGCACGCACTTCCTCGACATCCTCGCGGCGGTCGGCAAACATACGCAGCACTCGTCCAACACGTTCCCGCTGATCTTTTGTAATGTTCAGATAAGTAGAGCCAGCCCTAATCACACCTGAATAGACACGGAAGTAGGCCAACCTTCCCACATAAGGATCGGTCACGATCTTGAAAATCAAAGCGCTAAGAGGCTCACTGTCGGATGCGGGACGGCTCTCACTCTCCTCAGTCCTAGGGTTCAGGCCCTCAATCGGGGGGACATCTAGCGGTGAGGGTAAATAGTCCACAACTGCGTCAAGCAGAGGTTGAACACCCTTATTTCTCAGTGCTGAGCCACACAACACAGGCTGAGCCTTACCTGCCAGAGTCGCCCGCCGCAGCGCAGCCTTGGTTTCTTCAATAGAAATCGGCTCCTCTGAGAGATACTTCTCCGTCAGAAAATCATCCGCTTCAACGATGCTCTCAAAAGCAAGCTGCCAAGCCTCGTTGGCCTGTTCCCGTAATTCCTCTGGGATGGGCAGATGCTCAGGCTCAGCACCCAACTGGTCCTCCCAGGTGATGGCCTCCATCGACAGGAGATCGATTACACCTTTGAAATCACTCTCAGCCCCCCAGGGAATCTGGATGACTATCGGATTTGCACCAAGCCGGTTGCGGATCATATCCAGGCAGCGATAAAAATCAGCTCCCATCCGATCCATCTTGTTAATGAAGCAAATGCGGGGTACACGATAGCGATCAGCCTGACGCCAAACCGTTTCAGATTGTGGCTCGACCCCTGCAACGCCATCGAAGACAACCACACCACCATCCAACACCCGCAGGCTGCGCTGAACTTCAGCCGTAAAATCAATATGGCCTGGTGTATCGATCAGGTTAATGATGTGATCGTTCCACGTCGTCTGGATAGCAGCAGCAGTGATGGTGATACCTCGCTCCCGCTCCTGGTCCATCCAGTCGGTCACGGTGGTCCCATCATGTACCTCACCCATCCTGTGCGTCATACCGGTGTAGTACAGGATGCGCTCAGTGGTGGTTGTTTTGCCGGCATCAATGTGGGCAATCACACCGATATTCCGAACGTGTTCTAGTGACTTATCCGACATCTCGTAAACAAAATCCTTACGCCGGCGAATTACCAGCGATAGTGAGCGAAGGTACGGTTCGCTTCAGCCATACGGTGGGTGTCTTCTTTCTTCTTCACAGCCGCACCCTGTCCCTGGGCAGCATCCATCAACTCAGCCGCCAGTTTCTCGGGCATTCCACGCCCACCACGTGCTTGTGCCGCAGCCAGAAGCCAACGCATTGCCAGAGCACTGCGACGGTGTGGCTCGACCTCAACAGGAATTTGATAGGTAGAACCACCTACACGTCGCGGCTTAACCTCGATCGCAGGGGTGGTGTTCTTCAATGCCTGCTCAAATACTTCAATGGGATCGCGCTTAGCACGGGCTTCAATGAGCTCCAGTGTCTGGTACATCACTCTACGGGCAACACTCTTCTTGCCCCCACGCATCATGCGATTGACAAACTGCGCGACACTGACATTACCATACTTCGGATCGGGTTCAACCTGTCGTCTGGGTGGACGGTATCGTCTTGGCATAACTCACTCTCCCATCATCAAACCTGCCAAACAGGGCAGGCCGGCAACTCTACCAACGATTTATTTCTTAGGACGTTTTGCCCCATATTTGCTTCGCCCTTGAGAGCGATTCTCCACACCGGTCGCATCCAATGTCCCGCGCACAACATGATAGCGTACGCCGGGCAGGTCCTTCACACGGCCACCACGAACCAGCACAACTGAGTGCTCCTGCAAGGAATGTCCCTCACCTGGAATATAAGCCGTGACCTCAAGACCATTAGATAAACGCACTCTGGCAATTTTCCGCAGCGCCGAATTGGGCTTCTTGGGCGTCATCGTCTTAACTTGGGTACAGACACCACGCTTTTGTGGCGAGCCTTTCGGCTGTCTGACTCGCCGCTGCGAAAAACTATTGAAGGTATACAGCAAGGCTGGAGCCTTGCTCTTCTGCTTCTTTGCTTTGCGACCTCTGCGTATCAACTGGTTGGTTGTCGGCACAATAAGCCTCCCACAATCCTGCTTGCGGCGCATTCTTGCGCCCTTTGACTAACACAATTCGTTTAGCGTCTTGGCACAGCAAACGGGCGGTACTTCACAGTTTTCGCCCGTTTTATCTTCTCGAACAAGAAAGTCACCTTTATCAACAAGATGATTAGATGACCTTTCCGATGACATTGAGTATCTAATTCAGCGGTATTGGCTCGCAGCCACTTGAGCTTGCCACCGATTGAGCGTACTTTCGTCTGAGGTCGCGTAGTTTACCGCGCCTCATAAATGTTGTCAATATATGACTCCTCCGAGAAAGCGCCTGCGGCGCAGCTTAAAAGCCAAAAGCTAACTGTTGTATGGGATGTAGGTCTGGAAAGGTGGTCTCGGGGAGTGGT
>JAFGMS010000428.1 GCA_016927375.1 Anaerolineae bacterium | reverse complement strand
TTGTTCGGTTTTTAAAGTGCGAAATTTAGGCTATAGTATCGAGTTAAGGCATTTTGTGCTTTGTCAACAACCTTTGTATTGATGGCCTGGCCCTGGGTAAAGGTCAGTTGACTGGTAGGGAAGCAAGATTTTTTGTTAAGCCAACAAACTTTGTCGTTAAGCCAGGGAAACTTTTCGACTTGTTTGGGGAACTTCCCGGCCTCCGATCGACCCTTGGCAGGATGTTCAATTGCTCAACTTGTCACCAATAGGGTAAATAGGCAAATGCGTAAAACATGAGACGTGACGAGTTCGCAACCCGAGTCACAAATCGCAGCTTGAAGCTTGAAAAGCTAAGAGCTGAGTGGTTCTTACTCCTTATTTATTGCGTCATGGCTATAATAGTAGCAGGTTCGGCTTGCCACATAGAAGGTTGGCTATGTCAGCTCCACTGCTTGCGACCAAGCTCTACATCCCGCCGTCACAGCCCGATTTGGTGCTGCGTCCTCACCTGATCGGTCGGCTGAATGATGGCCTGGCTCGCAAGCTCATCCTCATCTCTGCTCCACCCGGTTTTGGCAAGACCACTCTGTTGAGCGAATGGGTAGAACAGGCTGACAGCCCAATTGCCTGGCTGTCACTTGACGAGAATGATAACGACATCACGCGCTTTTTGGGGTATCTGGTTGCAGCACTCCAGACAATTGGGCCCGGCATCGGCGAGACATCCCTCAGTATGCTGAAGTCCCCCCGCCAACCGATCGATGCCATATTGACCATCTTGATTAACGATCTGGCGGAGCTATCTGACCATTTGGTGCTTATTCTGGACGATTACCACCTGATCGACGCGCAGCCGGTGCACGAAACGCTGGCTTACCTGCTCACTCATCTGCCACCTCAACTCCACCTGGTGATCGCCACCCGCGCTGATCCGCCTCTACCGCTGGCACGCCTGCGCGGGCGCGGCGAGCTGGCCGAGCTCCATCAGGCCGATTTGCGCTTCAGCCCTGATGAAGCTGCTCTTTTCCTAAACCGGACAATGAGGCTTGATCTTCCTCGGACCGAGATCGCTGCGCTGGCCGGCCGTACGGAGGGCTGGGTGGCAGGGCTTCAGATGGCAGCCGTATCGATGCAAGGGCGAGAAGACTCATCCCAGTTCATACAGGCTTTCACCGGCAGCAATCGTTACATCCTCGATTATCTCGTGGAGGAGGTCCTACAGCGCCAGCCGGAGGATCGCCAAAACTTCTTGTTGCAAACATCGATACTCGATCGGCTGACCGGCCCTTTGTGCGATGCTGTTACCGGTGTTCAAGATGGGCAGCGGACACTGGAGCAGCTGGAGCGGCTGAACCTCTTCATCTCGCCACTGGACGGACAGCGGTTGTGGTATCGCTACCACCGGCTGTTTGCCGATCTGCTTCGCCAGCGCCTGGGGCAAAAACACCCTGACGACGTGTCTGTTTTGCACCTCCGAGCCAGCATCTGGCACGAACAGCAAGGACTGATTGAGGAAGCCATCGAGCATGCCCTGGACGCGGCCCGAAGCGCTGGCGCTGATAGCGAGTGCTTTGCCGAGCATGAACGGGCGGCCCAGCTTATCGACCAGGTAGCCGAGGCAACCCTCATGCGCAGCGAACTTATGACGTTCAAAGGCTGGATAGAGAGACTTCCCGATGAGGTCGTCCAGGCTCATCCCAGACTGCATGTCTGCCATGTCTGGACCCTTTTCCTGAGCGGCGATTCCCTGGAAGAGGTCGAGGCTCATCTCCAAGTTGTCGAGCAGCACGACATAGAAGATACCGTTGCTGTAAAGGCAATGGCTATACGTGCACTCATGGCCTACTTCCGGGAGGACATCGAGCTCTCCGCAAAATTATCGCGCGAGGTTCTCCAGCACATTCACGAAGACAGCGTGTTCTTCAGAAGCATTGCCGCCTTGAGCCTGGGCGCTTCCTACCTGGCCGAGGGGGACTTCGACACCGGCGTTGCCGCACTTGCTGATATCGCCAAAAAGGCTGAGGAAACCGGCAATGCGACAATCGCTGTTATGGCGCTGATCAACCTGGCCAGATTGTATATCCGCCGGGGCCGGCTCCACCGTTCTCTGTCTTTCTGCCAACAAGGGATGGAGCTGGCGACCGACCGGCGTGGGAAGCTGATGCCGGTGGCCGGCGTGGCCTTAATCGTGATGGGTGAGCTGTGGCGCGAATGGAACGACCTGGAGACGGCCAAAGAGCACCTTGAAAAGGGCATCGACCTGGTGAAGGGTTGGACTGAGATCAGGACATTTGAAGGGTTTCTTTCCCTGTCACGTATCAGGCAGGCCCAAGGGGATGCCGAGGGGGCGCTTTCGGCGCTCCGTGAGGCCCAGCAGGTGGCAAAGCTGTCGCGCTATACTGAAGTAGACGACCTGGCTGTGGAGCTTTCTCTGGCTAACCTCTGGGTAGCCCAGGGAAATCTGGAAGCGGTCATGCGCTGGGTCAAAGAACGCGGTGTTGATACCGATAGCGGCCCGGCTGATGTCCAAAGGCGGGGTGATTCGCTCACCCTCCATATGCGAAAGTATGAGCATCTGGTATTGGCACGCCTGTGGATTGCAAAGGATCGTCCTGGCAAGGCACTCGCCTTGATGGATGCCTGGCTGCCGGAGATAGAGCGCCTGCAGCGTGTCGACCTGCTCCTCCAGATACAGATCATCCGAGTGCTGGCCTGGCAGCGCCTGGACGATATGCCCCAGGCCATCGATGCTTTGCGGCAGGCGCTCAGTCATGCTGAGCCGGAGGGGTATGTGCGCACTTTCATCGATGAGGGCCCGCCGATGGCGCGACTGCTGTCCTACATGTCCTCACGTGGCATCATGCCGGACTATGTCAACAGGCTGTTAGCAGCCTTCACCCTCTCAGAATCCAACGTGCCACAAAAGACATCCTCGCCTGGCATGTTCGAAGCCCTCAGCCAGCGCGAGATGGAAGTCCTGGCACTGATCGCCGATGGGCTGTCCAACCGGGAGATTGCCAGACAGCTTGTCCTCTCTGTAGGAACGGTGAAGGTGCATATTCGCAATCTCTATGGCAAGCTGGGCGTCAACAGCCGCACCCAGGCGCTGGCCAAGGCGAGGATGCTGGGGATTTTGTGAAGGCGAGCGGTCAGCAATCAGCGGTCAGCAGTCAGCCTTGATAGCGTAATGAGTTCTCGGTGGACAGTAAGCCGTTCTCCAATACCAGGTTGATACCAAAAGCAGCTTTTCGACTCATGCATCGTGCCTCGGTAGCACGCGAGAATAGCGTGGTCGTGGAAGTGCGGCGCTCTCACCCCATCCCGGCGGCCAAAGGTCGCTGGCCCTTCCCCGCCAGCAGGGAAGGGAAATTCCCGCATAAAAACAGGCGGTGAGCCCCCTCCTTGCCGGCGGGGAGGGGGATGGGGGCATAGGCGTTAACTTAAGATCAGAGAGAGCCTGGTTTTGATCCACGAATGCCACAGACTCCTCTAATTATTAGGTGAGCATAGGTGTCAACTTAAGCCCAATATCATCCCTTTCGCTACGGCTACTGTCATTCCCGC
>JAFGMS010000427.1 GCA_016927375.1 Anaerolineae bacterium | reverse complement strand
TGCCGCCGAGGAGGCTGTTGAAGCCGAGGTTATCGACGAAACGACCGAGGTTATCGATGAGGCTACCGGTGCTGATGAGACCCTCGAAGATCCTGAGGCAAACGACTCTCCGGCACCAGAAGAACAGGATCAGCCAGAAAGCAAGTAACACATCGGCACTCAACCAAAGTGCAGGAGCCCGGCTCCTTGTGACCTGGGCTGTCTTTACGCCAGTGACAGGGCTCACAAACCGGCTATGTAGTATCCTCTTCTTCCAGACGATCGATCACACGCTCAACAGTCTTCCGGTCACGGAAGGGTAATACCTGGCGTTCTGGGGGAACAATTGCGGGATGTGAATAGCCCCAGTCGTCACGAAAACGCCTATACACTCCCCGCACAACTTCAATGATCTCCAACACAATAAAGATAGAAACACCGGCTCCCAACACAACCAGTATAACTGTCATAACTACCAGCATCGTATTCTCGTTCTGAAACATCGCCTGATCCTGTCTTAGTGTGGTTTACAGTTCACGGTGAGCAGTTCACAGTCTTCTACTGTGAGCACTCATCTCACAACCATAAACCGCCAGCTATAAGCCATATTATGATCATAAGCTAGTTTACCCCCGTCGGACCGGTCATAATCCCATCAAGACCACGGCCAATCTCCCACGGGTAGATAATATGGGCATCAGTAACCGCACCATAGAAGTCCGGCTTGGCCTGGTTAAAAAGCGATCGGTAGGGGTTGAAATGCAGCACGCAGGTAGCCGGAGTTCCTCCTGCAGCCTCAACACGCCCTCGCACAGCAGTGATAGTGCGCCCGCTACCCCATACATCATCGACCACCAAGGCATGACGCCCGGCCAGCAGCTGGTCGGCGGGAAACTGAAGAAATTCCGGCCATGCAGCCAGCGGCTTGGTATCGATCCCGCCCGGAAAGCGCACAGCCGCTGTCAGCACCCAGCGAATATTCATCGCTTCACAGATCAGCCCGCCAGGGATAATACCCCCGCGCGTAATCAGTACGATTGCATCAAATTCACCCGCTTCACGGAGCTGACCGGTCAGGATATCAATAAGATGATCTACATCTTCCCAGGTCAACAACTCATGGCGGATGGGTTCAGGTCGGTCTTGCATCGCAACTCCATGACATATCAAGATGGCGCTCATTATAGGTGTAGCAGGGAATGGTGTCAAAGTTGGCCGCAAAACCGTCGCTTAACAGCACCGATGCTGCATGATGGGGGGCGAGAAATCACCCATTTTCTCACGGATGCACATGGTATAATCCATCAGGCATCGCGCGGCCGGACATTGAGGGTCGCTCCATATAGAATGGAGGTCACATTGGCAGATTTCTACGGAGGCATCGAGGCAGGAGGAACAGAGTTCGTATGTGCTGTCGCTGCCGATCGAGGCAGCAAGTTGGCGGACAAGACCATTCTTAAGACAACAAGTCCTGAAGAGACACTTAACAAGGTCATCACATTTTTCCAGGGCTATACATTAAACAGTCTGGGCATTGCCTGCTTCGGGCCGGTCGATCTGGCAAATGGGCGCATCACCACCACACCCAAGACAGAATGGATAGATACAGAGATCGTGAGGCCGCTGCACGAAGCCCTCGGTGTTCCAATCCGCTTCGATACGGATGTGAACGGCGCTGCATTAGGAGAATCCCGCCATGGAGCGGGACAGGGCAACGATCCGCTGGTTTACATGACCATTGGAACGGGTATTGGGGCGGGCATTCTGGTAAACGGTACTCCAATCCATGGCCTGATCCACCCGGAGGCAGGACACATGCCGGTACGCCGGCACCCGGACGACCCTTATCAGGGGGGATGCCCTTACCATGGTGACTGTCTGGAAGGTCTGGCAAGCGGCCCTGCCATCGAGAGGCGTTGGGGTCGATCCCCCAGGGATCTCAGTCCCGATCACGAAGCCTGGCCACTCCAGGCTTACTACCTGGCACAAGCGATGTGTACATTGGTATGTGTGGTCTCACCCCGGCGGATCATTCTCGGAGGGGGAGTCATGAACCAGCTCCAGCTTTTCCCGCTCATCCGCGCCAAGACACGCGAGCTGCTCGGCGGTTACATCAACAGCCCAGCGATCCTAACTTCCGCGATTGAGCAATTTATCGTTCCGCCGGAACTGGGAGACAATGCTGGGATCGTTGGCGCTTTGGAGCTGGCCTTTGAGGTATGGGATGGGGATCGGGGGGTAGGGATTGGGGAATAGGAAACTGAGCACTGTGCCGGACCAGGTCAGTTAGCCGCAGCCTGATCCCCGGCGCAGCTAAGTCAGGGCATAGGCCTGCTCGAGATCGTCGACGAACTTGATCCGCTTGGCCATCTGGGGATCGAGACTGGCCAGAGTGGAAACCATCGACTGGATATCAAAGGGCGCTTTCAATAAGATCAAGAAACCTGCATTTGGATGTGCAAACAAGGCAGAGTCATCCGATGCATTTAGCGATCTCCGAAGAGCATCCCATCGCAGAGAATGGCTATGACGGAAGTCAATGAGAACATGTGCCTTGCGGTTGAGACTATCAAACAAGTCACGTACCTGAGAGCTGGCATAGGCATCATCTTCATTGGTCCATGTACCTTGCACTGAGCAATGCACCATCCGCTTATCCTGATCACTCCACGAAACAGTAACCGACATAAGTACCCCCATTATCAACGCCAGACACGACATCACAATATTCATATCAATAGGGCTTGTAACTACTCAGCTACCCGGCGCTTCCTACTGTAGCTATAGGTAATACGTAAAAGGTAAATATGTAAAATGTGAGACGTGACAAATATCCAGTCCGAGTTTACAAGTCACAGATCGAAGCTTGAAAAGCCAACAGCTAAGAGCTGAGCAGTTACTAGGGCTTTTACACTGCTCAAAGAAGACACCTAAACCCGATAAATCAAAAATGTCCACGAGTTAAGCATACTTTTCCCAGAGGCTATTGAGGGTAAAATAAGGTAAAAATCAGAGAGTCTGCTAAACTGGCGGGTTTTGCCATTACTGTCAGCCATACCTGTTGAGGTGAGATATTGAAAATCCGTTTTGGCACCATCGGTGCACCGATCAAGTCCCCTAAGTCTGGCACTCCGGCCGCCATTGCGTATATCCGCGAGCTTGCTTTGGATGCCCTTGAAATCGCCTGGGTTCGGAGCGTGCGCGTCAAAGACGAGTCCTGCCTGCTGATCAAGGGTGCTGCCCAAGAGCATGATGTGAAGCTCAGCATCCACGCGCCATACTACATCAACCTTAACAGCCAAACAGCCGAATTGATGGCCAAGAGCGACGAGCGGCTGATACTGGCTGCCCGCAAAGGCTATCTGGCCGGGGCTGGCGATATCATCTTTCACCCAGGCTCCTACCATGACCAACCACCCGAACAGGTCTACGAGCGTATCAAACAGAAATTGCAGGAAATTCAAGAAATCCTGCGGTCAGAGGGAATAACCGTCACTCTCCGGCCGGAGACCATGGGGAAGCAAGCCATGTTCGGCACACTTGAAGAAGTTGTGCAGTTGGCCAAAGATGTGAAAGATGTGGCGCCGTGCATCGATGTTGCACACCTGCATGCACGTACTGGCGACGGCAGCTTTAACAGCTATGATGAGTTCGCTGCTATGCTCAAACTTGTTCAGAAAGAGCTTGGAAAGCCAGGGCTACACAATCTCCACTTCCACTGCTCCGGCATTGAGTATGGCCCCAAAGGTGAGCGGAACCATCTACCACTGGAAGAATCAGATTTGCAGTGGCGGGCATTCCTGCAGGCCTGTTACGATTTCGATGTGCGTGGTACTATCGTGTTTGAGAGCCCTAATATTGAAGAAGATGCCTTGCTGGC
>JAFGMS010000426.1 GCA_016927375.1 Anaerolineae bacterium | reverse complement strand
TTTCTCGCAACAGGGCACCATTTTTGACGTGTATACCGGCAAAACGCCTCTGAGCGCGTCAACTTGTTGGAAAAGTACCTTTTTTCAGAGGAGTCATAGTATCGGCTATGCATCGAATGGCCATGCCCCGATGAACCGGCACAAAATGGGTGAGACTTGGTGCTTTTCCTGCGCTCGAAAGTGCCTAACCCTATCTGCTATTCGTCGGGCCTGGCGATCGGGCGGCAGCATAGGACCATCTGCTTGGCCGCCTGGACCTCGTCCAATCTTCCGATGGGGGTGGTATGCGGCGCTTCGAGGAGCAGCTCAGGCTGCTCCCGCGCCTCGCGGGCGATGTCAAGCATGGCATCGCAAAAAGCATCAAGCGACTCTTTGCTTTCCGTCTCGGTAGGCTCAATCATAAGCGCTTCCGGGACGATCAATGGGAAATAGTTGGTTGGCGGGTGCATCCCGTAATCCATGAGCCGTTTGGAAATATCCAGTGCATGGATGTCAGGCGCGTCTGCCAGGCGCCCTTCCATGACAAACTCGTGCATGTTGATGCGGTCATAAGGGACAAGGTAGGTATCACGCAACCGGGCTCTAATGTAGTTGGCGTTGAGCACAGCCATCTCGCTGACCCGTCGCAGCCCATCACTGCCATTGGTCAGCATATAAGTGTAGGCGCGCACCACGACACCGAAGTTCCCGTAGAAGGTCTTCATCCGGCCGATGCTCTTGGCAGGCATGACCGGCTCATACTGAGGTAGATCTTCATCAGGCTCAGGGGCTATGCCGACAGCGACTATGGGCCCAGGTAAGTAAGGCACCAGTAGTTCGGAGACGCCAACCGGGCCTGATCCAGGTCCGCCGCCGCCATGCGGCGTGCTGAAGGTCTTGTGCAGGTTGTAGTGCATCACATCGAAGCCCAAATCCCCAGGGCGGACGATGCCCATCAGGGCGTTGAGGTTGGCGCCATCTCCATAAACCAATCCTCCGCAGCCGTGTATCAGCCCGATGATCTGGACGATCTGGTCCTCGAAGAGGCCCAGCGTATTCGGATTGGTGATCATCAGCCCCACGACCGTGTCATCGCATTGTGCCTGGAGTGCAGCCAGGTCGACATTGCCGCGCTTATCTGAAGGTATTTCGATGACCTCAAGGCCGCTCATGGCAGTGCTGGCAGGGTTGGTCCCATGGGCCGAGTCTGGAATGAGGATCTTGGTGCGTCGGGTATCTCCTCGATCCAGATGATAGGCTCGCATGATCAGGATGCCGGTGAACTCACCCTGTGCTCCGGCGGAAGGCTGCAGGGAGACACCGGCAAATCCACCGATTTCCTTGAGCCATTCCTGTGTCTCGTACATCAACTCCAGCGCGCCTTGTACCGTCTCAGGGCTCTGGTAAGGGTGGATGGCAGCCAGGCCGGGCAGGCGCGCCATATCTTCATTGAGCTTGGGATTGTACTTCATCGTGCAGGAGCCCAATGGATAGAAGCCCTTGTCGATGCTGTGGTTCATGCTCGAAAGATGTGTGTAATGGCGTACGACGTCGATCTCACTGACTTCCGGCAGGTCAAGCTCGTCGCGCATAAGCTCGGAGGGTATTTCGGTTGGCGGTACATCCGGCTTTGGCATCTTGATGCCGGTGCGGCCCGGTGAGCCGAGATCGTAGATGAGTGGTTCTTTCATTCTGATGCCTCTTTGAGAGCCTGTGCAAGAAGGTCAATGTCCTCCCGAGAATTCATCTCGGTGACGGCCAACAGCATCTGGTTTTTGCGGCTGGGGTAGGGCGCTTCGAGATTGTAGCCGCCGATGATGCCATAGTTTTCCAGCAGGTACTGGTTGATTTCACCTACCGGTCTGGGGCATTGGACGATGAACTCTTTGAAAAATGGTTTGCTGCGGTCGATGCTGTATCCGTCGAGCTTGTCTATTGCATTGGCGGCGTAGTGACTTTTGTGATAGCACAACTCGGCGACTTTGCGCAGACCATGCTTGCCCATCACGCTCATATAGACTGCTGCCGCCAGCGCCATCAGCCCTTGATTGGTGCAGATGTTGCTGGTGGCTTTATCCCTTCGGATGTGCTGCTCGCGTGTTGATAGGGTCAGGACATAGCCTGTCTGCCCATGGACATCGACGGTCTCTCCGACCAGTCGACCGGCCATCCTGCGCACGTATTTCTGGCGCGTTGAGAAGAAGCCCAGGTAGGGGCCGCCGAAGCTCAAGGGGATGCCCAGCCCTTGTCCCTCTCCGACAACGATATCTGCTCCCATCAGCCCGGGCGGCTTCAGCAGGCCCAGCGCAATCGGATCGGCGATGATACAGGCCAGCACACCATGTTCATGGGCAGCCCGGATGACTTGATCGATCTTATCGATCTGCCCGAAGAAGTTGGGATATTGAACGGCTACCATGGCTGTCTGATCGTCAATTGTGTTTATGACAACTTCCTGGTCAGTAGTGCTCTCATCATCGCCAACGATGGCCAAGCCCATGCCCTGTGTATAAGTGCGCACAACGGCGCGATATTCAGGGTGAATACTGGAGCCAAGGACGATCTTCTTGCGATCACCTCGGGTGGCGTTGATGGCCAGGATCACCGCTTCGGCCAGTGAGGTCGCTCCATCATAATGACTGGCATTGGAGACCTCCATAGCCGTCAAGGCACAGATCATGCTCTGATACTCGTAGATGGCCTGTAGTGTGCCCTGACTGATCTCCGGCTGGTAAGGTGTATAAGCGGTGAGGAATTCGCCCCGCAAGAGAATGTGATTCACTACCGGGGGGCTGTAATGATTGTAAGCCCCGGCCCCCAGAAACATGATGGTCTTACCTGCCGGAAAGTTGGTCTCGCTGAGATCTTCGATGTTGTGTGCCGCCTCAAGTTGTGACAGGCCTTCCGGCAGGTCGAGCTCCGGGAATTTGAATTCGGCAGGAAGCGCCGTAAACAGCTCTTCTACGCTCTTGACACCAATGGCCTTTAGCATGGCCTCGACGTCGTTGGGGGTATGGGGCAGATAGCTCATCGGGTGAATTTCCTTAGCAATAGTGCTGAGCACTGAACCCCCAGGGGCCGAGCCAAAAGCTCTACTCGCAATCGTCATAGTGAGCTTTTGGGCATCGGCAATTCCCTGGAGGGTGATGAAATGGTTTGTTATAGTTTTCCAGAAAAGTTCTTGCTAGTACAGTTGGGTAGAAAGAGCCCGGTAGTAAAAATGCCCTTCATCCCCAACTGTTTAAGTGTTTCGTAGGTAACCATAACTGACGGCTTACTTATGCCGCGAAACACTAGATAGTAACGCATCTTTCGGTCAAATTTGGAACGGGATTGCGAATTATCCAAGCATAATTTTCTCAAACGAGCCACTAATCGAGAGGTATAA
>JAFGMS010000425.1 GCA_016927375.1 Anaerolineae bacterium | reverse complement strand
ATAGGTGTCAACTTAAGCCCAATATCATCCTTTTCGCTACGGCTACTGTCGTTCGCGAGGCTGAAAGCGGATCATCGAGCAATACGAAGCTCTTAAGTTGACACTTATGATGTAAATAGGTAAAACGTGAGACGTGACGAGTTTCCGGTCTGAGTTTACAAGTCACAGATCGAAGCTTGAAAAGCTAAAGGCTAAGAGCCAACAGCTAAGAGCTGAGTAGTTACCGCTTGAGATCCTTGACGCTGTCATGCGATCTTTAGACGAGGACCCCCTTGCGAGCTTGTTGCGCAACTGCTGCCTCTGCCTTGGCTTTCGCGGTCTGTCTCAAGATCAGTTTAACCATATCGCGCAGCGGCCCGGCGCTTGCCGCTCGCAGTGGATCGAGTGTGACCAGCCCGACTCCGTAGTTCAGAGCGTTGACCGCATTCGGGTCATACGGTATTTGAACGGCAATGGGCATCTTCAGATGGTTGGCAATCTGTTCCGGGGTAATACGGTTCCGCTGGTCGACCTGGTTAAGGGCCAGGATCGCTTTCTTCATCGCTCCGACCCCTCCCAGCTCACTGAACATGAACCGGGTATCTTTGATGGCTGACATGGCTGCGGTCGTGACCACGATCAGGTGATCGGCGGACTGGATGGTCGCCAGCAGGACGTCATCGACATTTCTTGAAGTATCCACGATGACATAGTCAAAGTGCCGCTTGAGGAAGTCCAGAAGGTGGCCCATAACCGTACTGGAAACAGCCTGAACATCACCTGGGTCGGTCGGGGCAAGGAGCAGTCTTAGCCCGCTCTCGTGGGAGGCCAGAATGACATCTGCCACCTCGGGATCGATATCGTCGGGATCGGTAGCCATGCGAGCCAGGTCAAGAATGGTGTTCTTCCCTGTCACGTTGAGCGATATGCCGGCATCGCCAAAAAGGATGTCGCCGTCTACCAGGACAACCCTCTTATCGGCCTTTGCAAGCCCAATACCAAGGTTAACCGCCAGGGTGGTTTTCCCGGCGCCCCCCTTAAACCCCACAATGCCGATGATGTGGCCTGCTGCTACGGCTGGTGGTGGGGGCGTTGTCGTTATTGCCGGCGGCGGCGTATCAGGAGCGGGACTTATCAGATAGCGATCGATGGCCTCATACAAGTCTGAGGGATTGATGGGCTTGGTCACGTAATCTGAAGCATTGCAGCGAAAGGCTTTTTGCAAATACTCGGTTGAACCCTGAACGGTCACCATGATGATCTTGGTCTGTGGCGCAGACCGGATGATCTGCTCGGTCGCTTCGATCCCGTTCATGATAGGCATGTTGATGTCCATCAGGACGATGTGTGGATTGAGTGTCTGAGCCCTTTCGACCGCCACAGCGCCGTTTTCCGCAAACCCTACGATCTCGATGTCGTCCCCGTATTGCATTCTGAGCAGCTGCGCTATGCCATCACATGTACCTTCGTTGTCGTCCACGATGAGTAATTTGGTCTTGTCAGACATTGCGTTTCTCCCCTTGTGCGTGCTCTCAACCGGAGGTGCGCCGCGGAGGTAGTCGGCAGACTGGCGGCGACCTTCCGACTCCTTACGTTGTAACTTTGCCAACAGCCTTGCAGAGACTCGCCGGCAAACCCGGCTCATGTAACAGAACAGGCAACCAGGACCATGTGTCTACCATGGTCATTTGCGCGGGAGGGTGCAAAGGATGATGGAGATGTTGGTTGCCGGAAACTTCCTACAGTTATGCTGCCCAGAACCGAACCCACGTGTATGATTATTTTATAACTCCGGAAAAGGATCCTGGCAATGACGCGTTTTTCCTATGCGATTGACATTCATATGGCAGCAGGACGCTATCTCAACGGGAAAGATTGCGATAAAGCAAACCTTCGGCGAAACTGGTCGGAGTAACGATGCTGAAAGACGCTCTAGCCCATTACAGGAAGAGAGAAACCGGCCATGACGACCATCCACAACCCTATTTTGAGGGGGTTCAACCCCGATCCGTCCATCCTGCGTGTCGGCGAGGACTACTACATTGCCACCTCGACGTTCGAATGGTTTCCCGGGGTACAGATCCATCATTCCCGCGACCTGGTGAACTGGCGGCTTCTGACCCGACCCCTTGACCGTGTGAGCCAGCTCGATATGGCCGGGCACCACGCCTCTTGCGGCGTCTGGGCGCCGAACCTCACCTGGGACGCCGGCACTTTCTATCTGGTATACACCGATGTCAAAACCGACGCTGCGGAGATCAAGGATACTCACAACTATGTGGTGACGGCCTCGTCCATCGAAGGCCCCTGGTCTAATCCGACCTACCTTCATAGCCACGGTTTCGATCCTTCCTTGTTCCACGAAGACGGGCGTCACTGGTTGCTCTCCATGGAAACCGATTATCGCAAGGGACGCTCCCGGTTCGCCGGTATTGTGATGCAAGAGCACCTTCCCGCCGAGCACCGGCTCGCCGGCCCGCTGACCAGGATCTTCGGCGGTACCAGTCTCGGCAAGACCGAAGGTCCCAACCTGTACAAGAAGGATGGCTGGTACTACCTGATTGTGGCAGAGGGAGGCACCTCTTATGGACACGCCGTCACCGTGGCGCGTTCGCGCTCTGTAACCGGCCCTTATGAGGCTGACCCAGCCGGGCCTGTGCTCACCAGCCGTTTCCATCCCCTCGATCCTCTACAGAAGGCCGGCCACGCCAGCCTCGTTGAAGTGCCTGGATCGGGCTGGTATATGGCCCATCTCTGCGCCCGACCTATTGCCCGCAAGGGACGCTGCACGCTTGGGCGCGAGACTGCCCTGCAGCGGGTATCATGGACGGAAGATGGGTGGCTGAGAGTGGGACCTGAGACTGGTCGGGCAGCCGTCGATGTAGCCGGCCCTGGGCTTCCCTCCCATCCCTGGCCTACCTCTCCGGCTCGCGAGGAATTCGATGCTCCCCAATTGCCCCTCGACTTCCAAACCTTACGCATTCCCCTGGGCCCCGACGCCCTCAGTCTCACTGAAAGGCCCGGCTTCTTGCGGCTCAAAGGCCGCGAATCCATCGGCTCCCGGCATGTTCAGGCGCTGGTGGCGCGCAGGCAACAGGCGTTCAGTTGCCGGGCCGCGACCTGTCTCGAATTCGACCCCACGCATTTCAAGCACTCGGCCGGCCTGATCTGCCTGTATGACCAGGAAAACCTTTTCTACCTGAAGTTAGGTTTCGAGGAGGGTATGGGCCGCATGGTCGAGATCATCACACGCATAAACGGCACACTTGATTTCCCGCTGGCCGGGCCCGTGCTTATCTCTGAGGGCGGCCGGTGGGTGTTGGCGGTCTCGGTGGACTATGACCGCCTGCAGTTCTCACATGGCCCCGAGGGTGGGCCGCTGGCGCCAATCGGCGAGGTTTTCGATGCCAGCATCCTTTCGGACGAGCATTGCCGTGAGGGTAAGTTCACCGGCGCGTTTGTTGGCCTCTGCTGCCAGGACCTCACGGGAGGACGTCGCCATGCTGACTTCGACTGGTTCGAGTACGAAGAGCCGGATGCAGATGGCTTAACCTATATTTCGCACCTTCAAATTTGAGATTTTATATTTGAGATTTGACATTTGATCCATGACGAGTGATGTATAAAACGTAATCCGTGAAAATGTGCCAAGGTATTACCATGTTTGACCTTCGACGGTTGGCCTGTACCTGTGACAGCCGGAACGTGCCAACGCCCAAAGTTCAAACGTGTCACCGTGCTAATATGCCGACGTCCTTGACCTTCGACCCATTCTTGAGGATCACTGAAAACTGCTCACTCCATCTCATAACATAAAGTGCGAAAAACAGGCT
>JAFGMS010000424.1 GCA_016927375.1 Anaerolineae bacterium | reverse complement strand
GTTATACCCTGGCCTTATTTTTTCTCTGCGATCTCGGCGTTCTCTGCGGTGAATCTACAGGCACATTCAAAACAGGAATCTGTGTTACCTTACCCGTTTACCTTTTACCATTTGCTTATCTCTCGATCACTCGCTGCAAAGACTTATCTGAGCAACTATAGCAAGTTGTGCGGTACTGCCATTAATGTGCTACTGGTCACTGAATGCCGAGTGCTGACCGCTGACCGTTTAAGCCTGATTCATCTCCCAGATGATACGCAGGCCGTCGAGCGTGAGGTTGGGCGCGAGTTCCTCGATCACATCAGTGTACTCGGCGAAAAGCGGGGCTAGCCCGCCCGTGGCGATCACCTTCGCGTGTGGGGCACCCAGACCGTCTTTCATCCGCGCCACCAACCCCTCGATCATCGCCACATAGCCCAGGAACAAGCCACTCTGCATGGCATGAACGGTATTGTGCCCGATGGGGGAAGGAGGCGGAACCAGATCGACCTTATAGAGGCGTGCTGTCTGGTTGACCAGCGCGTCGTGCGCCAGGCTAATCCCCGGCGCAATCGCCCCACCCAGATAATCGCCCTCGGCGCTAAGCACATCGTAGGTGGTAGCCGTGCCAAAGTCGATCACGATGGCCGGAACGCCGTACATCGTCTTGACCGCTGCCGCATTCACCACCCGGTCGGGGCCGACCTCGCGGGGGTTATCGATCAGCACACGGATACCGGTTTTGACCCCCGGCTCGATGTTCAGCAACTCGCACTTGAGGTAGCGCGCCGACATCTGGGTGAGGGTAGCCGTCAGGGCCGGCACAACGCTAGCCATCGCAACGGCGCTCACATCGTCAAAGGTCAGGCCGTCCTCGGCAAAGAAGCAGCGCAGCAGCACGGCGTACTCGTCGCCCATCTTGAGCGGAGCGGTGCGCGCCCGCCAGGTGTTGCGCCACGTCTGCCCATCGTGCAGGCCGAAGTGGATGTTGGTATTACCGACGTCGATGGCTAGAAGCATGATGACGTGCCTTTCGGGTGCTCAGTTTTCAGTGATCAGTGATCAGTTTTTTGCCTCAAATCACCAGTCACAGGTCGAAGGTCTCAAGGAAAAGCCGACAGACAAGCAGTACAAATATCAAATATGAAATATCAAATGTCAAATACCGCCAGTGCGACAGTCAGGCTCAAAAGATGAAGTCCGTCGACAAAAAGCTCGACTTATTCCCCCGCACAATGCTGGTGATGATGGCCTTGTTGATATCGTTCTCTTTGGCGGCGACCAGCGTGCGGATCGAGAAGACGCGCAGCGCGTCGGAGACCGACAGCGTCCCTTCGGCCGAGTCCTTGCGGCCGGTGAAGGGAAAGGTATCGGGGCCGCGCTGGCACTGGCTGTTGATGTTGACCCGGCAGACCTGGTTGACCAGCGGATCGATCAGCCGGGCGATGGTGTCGGCATCCTTCCCGAACAGGCTGACCTGCTGCCCGTAGTTCGATTCGGTCACGTAGCGCATCGGCTCGTCGATGTCGTCGAAGGGGACGATGGGGATGATTGGCCCGAACTGCTCTTCGTGGTACACCCGCATCTGGGGGCTGACGGGGTACAGCGCCGCCGGGTAAAAGAACGTCCCGCTTGACGCGCCACCCGACGGGTTCACCACCTCCGCCCCCAGCCTTTCCGCATCGGCGACCAGCTCGCCCAGATAATCGACCTTGCCCTGCTCCGGCAGCGGCGTGATGGTGACGCCGCTCTCCCAGGGCATGCCCATCTTCAGGCTGCCGATGGCCTGGCTGAAGCGCGCCAGGAACAGATCGGCAATCGACCGATGGACAAAGAGGATTTTGAGCGCCGTGCAGCGCTGCCCGTTAAAAGACAGCGCACCTAAAATGCACTCCTCGACGGCCAGGTCGATGTCCGCATCGGGCAGGATGATGGCCGGGTTCTTGGCGTCTAACCCCAGCACGGAGCGCAGTCGATGCGGGTTGGGGTGCTGCTTCTTGAGCGTGTCGGCCACCCGGCTGGTGCCGATGAAGGCCAGCACGTCGACCCGGCCCGAGGCCATCAGCGGGCCGACGATGGTACGGCCTTCCCCGCAGGCCGTGTTGACCACGCCGGGCGGGAAGGCATCGCGGCAGGCTTCGAGCAGGGGTTGGAACAGCAGCGCGCCGTACTTGGGCGGCTTGAAGACGACGGTGTTGCCCATGATCAGGGCCGGGATCAGGATGGTGAAGGTCTCGTTGAGCGGGTAGTTGAACGGCCCCATGCACAGCGCCACGCCCAGCGGGGCACGCCGTATCTGGCCGATAATCCCCTGCTCGATGGTGAAGCGCGACGACGTGCGGTCCAGGTTCTTGAGCGCATCGACCGTGTCCTGGATGTACTGGATGGTGCGGTCGAACTCCCTCTCTGAGTCCTGGTAGGACTTGCCGATCTCCCACATCAGGATCTTGACCACTTCTTCCTTCTTCTGCTTCATCCGGTAGGCAAAGTCGAGGACACGCTCGATGCGTCCTTCGACGGGCAGAGTGGGCCAGCCGCCGTTGCCGTGGTCGTAGGCGCGCTCAGCCGCATCGAGCATCTCCAGCCCGACTTCCT
>JAFGMS010000423.1 GCA_016927375.1 Anaerolineae bacterium | reverse complement strand
TGTCATAACACCTGTTCCGGCCTTTGGACTCGCCTCCTGCAATAGAAACCTTCATTCTGCTTGTATATACCTTTTTTCAGGGGAGTCATGAGAGCAAAAGGCACAGGCAGCACGCGAGAATAGCATGGTTGATAGGTGAGAGGCGCTGAACCTCACCCCCTGCAACGGTGGCCGATAGCTATGTCGGCGGCGTCCCCCCCTCTGCCGGGCAGCAGAGGGGACGCCGATCGCATATCGCGCTGCTGTGCTTCTCAGGGGTGAGGTTGTGATCGCCAAACCGGGCTTGGCCGGCTTGTCAACATTGTTTCCGGGTGCTACCCGGATTTCACGGATTAGTTTGGCTTCATCTGTATAATCTGTGGTTTGAGTTGAAATTGATGCTTGTGGCATCCTCACACTTTGGCGCGCTAACAGACTTTTTGAATATCACGGCTTGACCATGATGTTGGAAAAATCCTGTCTCTTCCGCGTCATCCTTCGTAAACATTCAGCCGGGTATGCGCAAAGTCGAGCTAAGGTGACATTGTCAAAGTGATTACAATTCGCCAATCACCCAATAACCTGACGACTTTTGCGCCATTGCAAAATAACTATACTGGGAACTATGCAACCTTAACTTATTGTTGGTGCAGTAAGCAATGGCCGGAAACTCGGCACTCAGCATCGTTTTCTCAATCATCAATCATCAATGGTAGATGGAGATCCCAATGAGACGCATCTCAATCGGCATATTCCTGACCCTGGCACTAATCAGCATCCTGGCATGCAACCTGTCCCCGCAAGAGGAGCAGCTCCCAGAGACAGCAGCACCTCGACAGGACCGTTTCCAAGGGCCATCTGGCCGGCAGACTACACCCCTTCCCCCACCAGACTATCCCTCCTCCCCCACCGATCTCAACGTCCCCTTGCAGGTCTTTAACCCGCTGGCCGTTACACGCATCAATGAGCCGGTCACATCTGGGGTACCACTCCCGCGTATGTTGTCGATCACCAATCCGGCCAACCTGCGCCTCGTAGACGACACCGGCACTCCTGTACCTGCTCAACTCACAGCGCTGGCGCGCTGGGGCGCGGCACCCGAGGAAGCCGGCGCACCGATCCGCTGGGTGCTGGTCGACTTCCAGGCCGATGTCGAGGCGGAGGGTACAGCTTACTACTTCTTGCAGGAAGGCGGCCCCAGCCCGGCACCACCTGCATCGTTAGCAATTAATGACGGCCCGGAGACCATCACTATCAATACCGGAGCGGGCCAGTTCAACATCAGCAAGGTCGATGGCAATTTGAGCGGTCCGGGATTATCCGCGCCGCTGTTCGGGCAGGCACAGTCCGGCGGGGTGACCTATACCACTGGTGGTTCAGTCACAACGACAATAGAGCTCAACGGGCCGATGCGTGCATCAGTCCATGTGCGCGGAGCCTATCGAGACCCCGGCGGAGCAGCGCTTCTCGAATATACCAGCCGCTATTGGTTTTATGCCGGGCAGCCGACCGTGCGCCTGTTCCACACGGTCGAAAACAACACACCCTGCCCCATCGACGAAGGCGGACAGATCACCTGCTACTATATCGGCTCAGCAGGCAGCGTGACGTTCTCCGACATCTCGCTCATCGCACCAACCGGCCTTGGCTCTGACCCGGCATTCCAGGCAGGCGGGACAGGCCAGCCCGTCGATGGCAGCCTGACCGCCGACGTCGTGCTCTACCAGGACTCCAGCGGCACGGAGTATTGGGACCACTATCCAATGCTCAAAGACTGGGATGACAACCCTCTTGACGCTAAACCCCGGATGCAGGCTTACGTCAGCTTCAGAGGGTACCGGATTACCACCGGCGGCTCAGAGCTTGAAGCCGGCGACCAGGCGGCCGGTTGGCTCAGCCTGTCGGGCTCAGATGGCACATGGAGCACGGGCGTGCGTGATTTCTGGCAGAATTTCCCCAAGGCGCTGAGAGCACGGGTCGACGGCAAATTGGAGGTTGGCCTGTTCCCGGATGAGTTTGGTCCTGACGATTACGTCTTCACCCTGCGAGCCGGCGAGCACAAGACGCACGAGGTCATATTGGGACCTGGTGCCGAAATCGCCGGGATGATTTCGCCCATGCAGGCCGCGGCACCCCCGGAATGGTATATTGACAGCGGCGCCCTCGGTCTGACCGCCCTGCCCAACTGGGAAAACTGGCCCGAACACGAGCGGTACATCGCCGACCAGCTCGATACTTCTCCCGAGCATGAAGGATGGGAGCACGTCCCTGAAAACATCTTCCACTCAATCGAGCTATCCGACTTCTACGGCATTTTCGATTACGGTGACTGGCCGCTCGACTATGAGGGTTATCATGTCGCGCCGCTTAACACCAAGTACGACGGCAATCTGGGGATGTGGCTCCAGTGGGCACGGGGCAGCCACCCGCGCTGGTTCGAGCTGGCCGAAGCCGCCAACCGCCACCTGGCCGACATCGATGTCCTCCATACACTGCACAGCCCGCGGCATTGGTCGGACGGCATTGCCTTTGGACATTCCTACCACGATGAGGATGGCCTCACCAACCCCCATCGCAACGAGGGAGGTAATCACCCCGATACCGCCTTCGGCACGGCCGGGCTGATGCTCACTTACTATCTGACCGGCTACGAGAAGGCCCAAGAGTCGGCGCTGGAGCTGGCTGACTGCATCGAGTACCGCCTACACAACGACTGGCATCTGTGCGACTATTTCCCCGACTGCTCTGGTGAGGGTTATGGTCTGGGCGACAGCGAAGGGTTGTTCGAGAAAGGCGAGCGCCCGGCGGCTAACTCCCTCTATATCCTGGTGAGTGCCTACCGCGCTACAGGTGACCCGCGTTACCTGGCAGCAGCCGATGCCCTGGTCGATTGGGCGCGTCCGGAGAATCAGCCTTACATCAATGGGCCCACCGGCGCCGACCAGATGGTTCACCCCTGGATGCTCAACCTCTACCTGCGCACACTGGCTGACTATATCGAGATGCGCGAGGAGTTCGGCCTGCCGGACGCCGGCGGCACACGGGCATCGTACCTGACCTATGCTGACTGGCTGCGCAGCTATGCCTGGCTCGATATGGCAGCAGCGGAAAGTGGGCCAAGAGCCGTCTATCCCTACGAATGGTGGTTCGACGAGCGGCAGGGTGATCCCAATGATGAATACTCGGTAGGAAACAATGTCCCATCGATCAACAACTGGCTGCTGCTGGGTGCCGATGCCCTGGCCTATGCCTATCGTCTGAGCGGCAATGATCAGTATCTGGACCGGGCAGCCGCCCTGTTCCGCGCCGGCACCATCGATCCCTGGTACCTTGACGATCCGAGCATCTACTCTGAAAGCAAGCAAACGCTCAACAGCATCACCTACGGCCACACCTTCCTGCACGAGTGGGCCAACAGGTAACTTATGGCTGATCACTAAAACCTGTGAACTGTAGAATGTAAACTCAGAACTAATGCTGGGGAGACAATCCCCCAAAGCTTTTGACGCGTTGCTGTCCTTAAGGAGGTTCCATGACCATCAAAATCGTAACCGACACGACTGTCTGGCTGCCCAAAGAGGTCTTCGAGGAATACAACATCATCAACGTACCGCAGTATGTGGTCTTCGGAGAAGAATCGCTGCGAGACTACATCGACATTAGCCCCACCGAGTTCTACCGGCGCCAGGCAGCATCCAGGGATCTCCCCAAAACCAGCGCGCCGACGGTTGGGGACTTCCACGTTATCTATAGGGACATCCTGAGCGTGTACCCGGAAGCCACCATCCTCTCTATCCACCCCAGCGGTGCAGTCAGCGGAACGGCGCGCTCAGCTCTACCGGCCGCAGCCGATTTCCCTGATGCGGATATCCACGTTCTTGATACGCGCTCCATCTCGGTCGGCCTGGGGCTCATGGTCTACCAGGCAGCACGGATGGCACAGGCAGGCGCTGCCGTCGATGCCATCCTGAAGCAGCTGGAAGTGATGCGCGATACAACCCAGTTTTACTTTCTGGTCGATACCCTGGACTACCTGGCCAAGGGCGGGCGCATCGGGCGAGCGGCGCATCTCATTGGCACATTGCTGGATATCAAGCCGCTGTTGACCCTGCGCAGTGGGGTGGTGGAAGACTACACCAAATATCGCACTCACAAACGAGCCATGGCCGCGCTGATCGAGATGGTTCTTCAAGAGTGCCAGGGCAAGGAAGGCCTACAATTGGGTATCGTCCATGGGGATCGGGAGGAAGAGGCCCAGGAGATGGCAGCCCAGATCCTGGCCACGCTCAACCCGGAGGTCTACTTTTTCGGCGAGGCAGGTCCGGCCATCGGCGTCCACGCGGGCCCGGGTGTGTTGGGGGTCAGCTGGTTTGCGCCACTGCAGGATGCCTGACATTTACTTCCACGCTCCGCTTCAACGACAAGGAGACAAGACAATAAAGCCGCAGAAGAGCAGGTCGATACTCATCTGCGGCTTGTTGATTGGTGTCTTCAACCTCCATCTTGCGGCGTTCCCCCAAACGTTCCCCCAGGCGGCTCCTTGCGGCGGTTGATGGCCCACACAATCCACCCAATCAGCCCCAATACCGCCAGGTAAGGTCCGGGCACGATCAGCAGCCATGTTGCCAGCTCCAGCAACCCGCGCCCTAGAGTGATCTGCGTCTCGGTTGCTTGCTTGATGGTTGTGCCCAGGGACCAAGATGGGGTCGAGGTGGGTGTAGGCGTTGCCGTGGGGGTCGGCGTGGGCGTTGCATCGACCTCCTCCTGGATGTTCACCGTGATGGTCGAGAAGGCTGCCCGGCCGGAAAGATAGGTCATCCGCCCCACCACCTGCTCGATTTCAGCTTCGATGTTGGCCAGTTGCCGGTTGATCTCCAGCGCCTCCTGAACAGTCCTGGCATCATCCAGGAATGACTTGATACGGTCGCGGGTGGCCTCCAGGTTGCGCAGCCGTGACTTGGTCCTCTCTGGTCAAATTCGCCAGCCAGTCACAAAGGTTGTCATCACTCAGCGCATCTCTACCATCGTCCACCAAATCACGGGCCAGCGGCTCGCGCCGGTTGTGCTTGCGGCGCTCGGCCTGCCTCCTCTTGATCAGGTTGGCGGCGATGCCCAGCAGCCACGCCTTCGGCTGGCGGGACGGGTCGAAGCGGTCGGCATGGCTGAGCGCCTCGACCACCACATCGCTCATCAGCTCGGCGGCTGTTGTTTGGGCGGGATTTCCTCCCGCCCCCAACCCTGCCCGCACGACGTATAAATGTAACGTTTGCAGCAGCGCTTCGTTTTCGGCCTCGATGAATTGCTTCAGCCGGGCCCGGTTAGCTGCCGCTTCACCGGCGTCGGTCATAATAAGTCCTCGTATTGGCTGATCAGTCCGCAACTTGTACATACTATATATTCAATTTAGGGTCCCGAAATGCTACAGGTCGGGAAGAGAAGAGCAATGCCCCCTATCGGTTTGGAACTCTATCCCGTTCAATGATATAGTGGTAATCACCGGATACACTGAACCTGATGTCAACATCTCAAACTTCGCAGCCATCCAATAGTCGGCCAGTGGGCTTTGCCGCATTCACGGTCATGTGGGCAGGCCAGCTCGTATCAATAACCGGCAGCGCCATGAGCTGGTTTGCCTTTACCATTTGGGCCTGGCAAATCACAGAAGAAGCCACGACACTGGCACTGGTCAGTTTCTTTGCCTTTGTACCTCAGTTGTTGTTTAGCCCGGTTGCTGGCGCTCTGGTAGACCGCTGGAATCGTAAGTGGGTCATGCTGCTTGGCGACCTGGGCGCCGCGGCGGGCACACTGATGGTTCTCGTGCTCTATCTCACCAGCCGTTTAGAGATGTGGCATCTCTACGGAATAGGCATCTTGGTGGGTCTTTTCATGGCCTTCCAGTATCCGGCTTACTCGGCTGCGGTAACGACGATGTTACCAAAAGAACAATATGCTCGTGCCGAGGGAATGGCTGGCTTAGCTGAGTCGGCTTCGGAGATCCTCGCTCCCTTTCTAGGCGCTATCCTGTTGGGGTCGGTCGGTATTGTCGGTATCATGGTCATCGATCTGCTGACTTTCCTGGCGGCCCTCGGCACTTTACTCTGGGTTCACATTCCACAGCCAGCCCGCACAGATGCCGGGCAGCCTGGTCCGGGCAATCTATGGCAAGAGTCTTTGTATGGGATCCGCTATATCTTCAGGCAGCCCAGTTTGCGAGCTCTGGCAATCCTCTTTTTTGTCGGCAACTTCTTTGAAGGGCTAGGCGAGACCATTATCACGCCAATGATACTGGCGCGCACCGACCAGAATGAGGTCATCCTGGGTACAGTGCAATCTCTTGGTGCGCTGGGTGGGATTGTCGGCGGGGCATTGGTGAGTATCTGGGGTGGGCCCAAGCGGCGGGTACTGGGCATCATCATCAGTTGGACTTGCGCCAGCCTTCTGGGTCTCGGTTGGATGGGGCTAGGCACAGGCCTGCTGGTCTGGGCGGCCGGCAGTTTTTTCTTTGTGTTTTTTACTGTCATTGTTGACAGCGCCGACCAGGCTCTGTGGCAAGTCAAGGTAGCACCAGACGTCCAAGGGCGGGTGTTTGCTTCCCGGTTGCTGATCATCCAGGCCTCTTATGTGATCGCCATGCCCCTGGCGGGGTGGCTAGCCGATAATTTTTTGGAACCGGCCATGATGCCCTCAGGGGCACTGTTTGCCTTGCGCGGATTGGTAGGGACTGGGCCAGGAGCAGGTATGTCCCTGTTGCTGATATTGGCTGGCCTGGGAGGGACAATAGCCATTCTGTGCTCCTGTGCTTTCAAAACAGTACGCCAGGCCGAGCAGCTTGTGCCGGACTATGAGCCTCATTCCTTGCCACAGCCAAAGGAAACATGACCGTCCCTGACGTCTAGCAGTGGCGATGATTGACACATAATTGCAGAGAGTGAAGTGATGATTGCGAATTGGATGTCTGAGACCTATCAACAAGCCAGCGAACGCACAAAGCTATGGCAGTTCTCTATCTTTGGCTAGTAGCTCTGTCCTCAGGAGGACACGACTTGGATTTCGATGTTCAGATTGTGCACAGTGTCACGGAAGTAGATCAGGTAGTTTGGGATCGGTTAAGTAACGGTCGGTCCTTTACCAGTTATCGCTGGTATCGCTTTGGTGAGGCAGTCCTGGTCGATTGTATGCCATTCTACATCATCCTGTCACGAAACGGCGAGCCGGTAGCACGAGCTACTTTGTGGCTAAAGAGGCGCGAAGTTGTGCCATTGTCACCCTCTATTTTGCGGATCGGTGTAGAGACCTTGCTGTGGCATAGGCCTCTGTTGGCCTGCGAATCGCCACTTTCCAGTGTTTCTGGCCTGATTCTGCCTGAAGGGAAACAACTACAAGCGGCAGCACTTAAACTAATAGTACAAACCGCCCAAGACATCGGGCAAAAACATAAAGCCTCTTTTCTTTTGTGGGGATATCTTGGACAGGCAGAGGCTGCACCGGACAGATGGCCGCCAGGATATGCTAGGTTGGCAATGGGCGAGCCGGGCACCAGCCTGACAATAGCCTGGGATACTTTCGAGACTTATCTGGGGCAGTTGAGTTACAAAATGCGCAAGAATTATCGACGATATCGACGTGTCGCAGATCGACAAGGTATCAAAATTCGACCATACAAAATAGTGCCGGCTGAGTTGACGAAACACGCCCAGGAACTGATTCGCAATGTGGAACGGAAGCATAACGAGCCGCCCAACCCCTGGTTGAAATCCTTGTTGGTAAATACACCAATGGTGGATGGTATTTGGTTGGCGGCCGAAGAACGTGGGCGTCTGGTTGGCTGCGAACTGGTACTAAGAGACGAAGACGAGGCCATGGTAACTGCTCCCGGATTGGACTATGCGGTAAAGAACATCTACTTTCTTCTGGGATACGCCGATATCGCCTATGCCATCGAAAGCGGGGTCAAAACCCTACGCTGGGGTAGCTGCCTCTTTGAGATCAAGCGCCGCTATGGTTTTCAGTTGGAAGACAATAGCTATTTGGTTTTTGCCGGAGTGGGAAGTTTTTTCCAAGTGTTGGGAAAGCTGTTGTCTTCTCACTTCGAAGCCTAGTACAGTTGGGCAGAAATAGCCCGGCAGTAAAGATGCCCTTCATTTCCAACTGTTTAAGTGCTTCGTAGGTAAACATAACTGACGGCTTAATTATGCCGCGAAACACTAGTGCAGTTGGGCATAAGTTCATCGCCAGATTAAGGCAATCTTCCCAACTGTATAAAGTACTTTGCGTTGCACTTCTCGACTGGATACAGA
>JAFGMS010000422.1 GCA_016927375.1 Anaerolineae bacterium | reverse complement strand
TCTGTATCCGGTCGAGCAGTGCAACGCAAAGTACTTTATACAGTTGGGAAGATTGCCTTAATCTGGCGACGAACTTATGCCCAACTGCCCTAGGCACCCACAAGGGATATCTCTACCAGTTGAATTCCGGACAGGTTGTAATAAGATGTTGACGATAAACGTTCTATATTCAAGTATACACACAAATCCGTGGGACAAAAGCTGTATCCGGGGATTTCGCTACGTAGACAGCCCCAGGATTGTTGATAGACTTTGTCAGCAGACTTGTTGTTAATCATTCCGGCCTGATACGATTTGTTCTATTTTTATGGGGGGAACTGTTGGTATGTCGGCAGATGGACGCGTGAAGTCTCGTGGCTTACGGCTAAGCCTTCTCAATACCATTCGCAACAAGATCATCCTGCCATTTCTGCTGCTGACAATGATTGTCGCAGCAGTAGGAACATTTGTAATCACACGTCTGGTTGCCTCCAGCATTCAAGATCGCTTAACTAACCAGCTTGTCGAGACGAGCCGTGCAGCCGGCGACGGCATTGTAGCATGGGAAACATATCACCTTGATGTTCTGCGTCTGGCGATCTTCACCGTTGGTGTACCGGATGCTATCGCAGAGCATGACAAAGCAAGCTTAAACACGGCCCTGCTGGCAATTGCGGCTAACCAGCATGCCTATCTGATGGCCGGCATAGACAAGGACGGCGAATGTGTAGCTGCGGTTCGCCTTGAAAGTAATGGCGACTATACAGCCGACACACTTCAAGGACAAAACCTTGGCGATCTTCCCATGATCCGTGCTGTATTGGAAGGGCAGCAAGATCAGTTTGGAGACAAACATGCTGGCATACTCAGGATTGACGGCGAAACGATCCTGTTGACCGTTGCACCCGCCAGCAACGGCTCTGGTAGATTGGTTGGCGCAGTGGCCATCGGCACCCCTCTCCAGCAGATCCTACAAGAAACCAAAGCCAGCATTATGGCAGACCTCAGCGTTTACCAGAGCGATGGTCAGACCTTAGCCGCAACTTATCTATTCGCTGATGGATCGGATATCAGCAGTCTGAATGTCACCCCAGAGTTGTTTGCCAGGGCGCTGCAGGAGTCCGGCGAAGCCACCATCATGCGCACAATCACGATCAACCAGAGAGAGCACCAGGCTGCGTATGCCCCTCTCCGGATCAGGCGCGACACCCTTGGCGTTGTGAGTGTATCAATACCCAATACTATTGTCGCCAACCTGATCAGCACAAATCGCAGTGGGCTTAGCATCGTCTTCTCACTGCTGGCTGTTGTAGTCGTGCTTATGGGGTTTGCAATAGCCCAAAACCTCTCTAAACCGATCCAGACGCTTACTCAGACAGCACAGGCGGTTACGGCAGGCGATCTACAGCAGCAGAGCAATATCCGCTCAGGTGACGAAATAGGCATTCTGAGCCGCTCTTTCGACCACATGACTCGTTCGTTGGCTGCTCAACGGCAGGCTTTGGAAGACGCCTACCAGGAACAGCAGCGTGAGGCAGCATTTCTGAGCGCGGTTCTGATGTCCACAGCCGATGGCACGGTGGTATTCTCCCAGCAAAGCGGGGAGGATACGCGCCTCAACCCGGCCGCTGACGAGATTATCTCAGCCAACTACAAACTCTGGTTGTCGATTCTTACAGAGTTAGCCAATCAGGTTCTTGAAGATCATAAACCTGCACGCCAGACCGTCGAGATTGAAAGGCAGTGGTTTGAGGCCGTAGCGGCACCTGTGCTCATGATGGCCGGCGATGAAATTGGTGTAGTCATCACACTGCGTGATGTTACCGACCAGGTGTTAACAGAACGCATGCGGACAGCCTTCATTATGCAGATTTCTCATGAGCTGCGCACGCCTCTGACAGCAATGAAAGGCTACATCGATCTCTCCCGTACCATGCTTGCCGAATCCGACTCCCGTGTACTGTGCTTCCTTGACATGGCCGGGGAAAACACAGATGTTCTCACCAGAATGGTCAATCAGATATTAGATGTGACGGAAATGGTTCGGGGTACGTTTGACATTGTCCCCCAGATGGTAGAAATACCCACCGTACTCGATGAGGCTATCAAAAAGTTCCGGGAATCAATCCAGGCCAAGGGGCTGAAAGTAAGTGTCGCGATAGATGAACTACCCCTATACCGTGGCGATAAGGAACGCCTGGCCTGGGCCTTCGAGCATCTTGTGCGAAATGCGTGCGATTACACGATGCCTGGTGGGCATATAGGGATATTTGCCAACCATGATAATGGCAATTTGGTTATCCGAGTGCATGACGATGGTGTCGGGATTGCTCCGCGCGATCTTCCTCGAGTATTCGAGCAGTTCTATCGAGGCCATCCCGTCGCTCCGGACGGCACAGTGATCGACGTACGAGGTGCAGGTTTGGGCTTATTTGTCGTCAGAGCAGTGGTAGCAGCACACAATGGTAGTATTGATGTACGAAGCAGGCCTGGCGACGGTTCGGAATTTATTATCAGCTTGCCCTATACCGCGCACCCAGATGACGAAGATAGCACATCAGAACAAATTGAGACTTCTCAATCTATTTGACCAGGTAACAGAGACTTTAGGGATGAATACTTAGTTTTGCAGGAGAATGTGTTGAAATGGAAAATAAAAATAACAAACGTGTGTGGATGATTGTTGAAGACGAGCCATCTCTTCGAATGATGCTGTCAACAGCTATGATGTTTATTTGGGGTGTAGAGCCACTGGCCTTCGCTGATGGGCATAACGCAATGGCCTGGTTAGACAAGGTTGAGAACCGGCAGTCTGATGCGACATTACCGGAACTGGCATTACTGGATATTCGCATGCCTGGCCCACAGGGTCATGAGATTGCGGAGCGCTTACGTAAAGTACCAGCTACATCAAATATGGCTATTGTGATGATGACCGCTTACCGTCTCGACCCCGAGGAACGTAGTATCGTTATCAGGATGGCCAAACCACAGGCGATGCTCAGCAAGCCTTTGCTCAATCTGAGCGATCTTAAACTAGCTCTAGAGGACGCCATCAAGGAAACTCGCTCGAATCCTTCGGCAGCCGAGCAGGCGGCGCAGTTATAGAGAGGACTGGATTGATGAAGATTAGCCTCCAGCTACCCAGAGCCGGACACACTCACCAGCCGGACCCCGATCATCACAAGGAGGAAAAGGGGTACAGTTGGGGCTGGTTGGTGATATATTGTGCATCGATCACCCTAATTGTGTGTCTGTTTTCATGGGTAGCAACGTTTAACCTTCTGCCGGAACGGGTGCTGGCTAGCGGCGGGTCGATGTTGGCTGCCGATTACAGCCCCTGGCAAGGCTATCAACCCATCGAACTAGACGTCGTTCGCCTGGCAACCGCCGCTGCGCAAGGAGATGCTCCCTGGCAGGGCGAGTCCTTTAATCTGGCGACGAGCTTACCACCGGCAACTGCAATCCAGATCACTTCGCAAGCAACACCTTTACCGACATCGGTGCCTACCGAGATCGTTCCCACCCGCAGACCGATCTTGCCTGGACCGACAAACACCCTGCCTCCGACGATCCTTGTCGTGACATCGACCGCCACCACGGCTCCAACCTCGCCACCGCCCGCTCCTACCAATCCGCCTGCTCCGACCAGCCCGCCGAGTGCCACCAATACGCCAGTCCCGGCTGCCACCGACACACCGATAGCGACTGATACGCCAACGGCCACAGCCACATCGACCTCTACGCCGACTGATACGCCTACCCCTACTGATACGGCTACCCCAACCGAAACTCCTACTCCCATTCCGGTAAGTAATCTGGCGCTGGGCCAACCGGCCACAGCATCCAGCGTCGAGGCCGGTAACCCTGTCGAGGCCGGTAACGACGGCAACATCTCCACTCGTTGGTGTGCTGTCGATGAGACCATGCCACAATGGTGGGCAGTCGATCTGGGTGCCTCCTACAACCTGGTCGGTACGGAAGTCATGTGGGAGTTCGACGGGCGAGTTTACCAATATTTCATTGAAGTTTCTCCGGACAACGCGAGCTGGACCACGGTGGTGGACAAGACGGGCAACACAAGCACGTCTCAGGTACAAACGGACAACTTCACAGCTACAGCACGATACGTGCGAATTACCGTGGTATGGGCGCCAACCAGCCCAACCACCTGGGCCAGTTTCTACGAGTTTCGGGTTTTCGGCAATTGAGTAATTGAGTGTCCTGCAATGAGATGTAAAAACGGGAAGTGTGGCTACTATGTCACACTTCCCGTTTTTTGTCAGCAGAGAACTGCCGGTTCAGTCGTTCATGCGCTCTTGCTGCTCCTCCAGCACTGCATGTGCAGCGGCCAGACGAGCAATCGGGACGCGGAACGGCGAGCAGCTGACGTAATTCAAGCCAAGCTTGTGGCATAACCTGACGCTGGCCGGCTCGCCACCGTGCTCACCACAGATGCCCACTTCCAGGTCCGGCCGGACAGCACGCCCTTCCGTGACCGCAATCTCCATCAGGCGGCCAACACCATCCGGATCGATGGTCTGGAACGGGTTCTTGGGCAGAATTCCCTGTTCTACGTAGGAGAGCAGGAACTTTCGCTCAGCATCGTCACGGCTGATGCCATAGGTCATCTGGGTCAAGTCGTTGGTGCCGAAGCTGAAGAACTGCGCCATACCGGCGATCTCGCCGGCCGTCAGAGC
>JAFGMS010000421.1 GCA_016927375.1 Anaerolineae bacterium | reverse complement strand
TTGTTGTCGCGCAGGGGAACCTCCTCGTCACGCGCGCGGACCTTGTTGTTGTACATGTGCCGATCCCACTCATCAGTCGCACGCGTCTGCTTGGTGCCAAGCCCTGAGGGTTTTGAAAACCCTCAGGGCCTGGCGGTGGCAGGAAGCGTATTGCAGGTAAAGATAAGAACTGCTTTTGATAAACAATGAGCCTCCACTTTGAAGTTTCAGAGTGGAGGCTCATGGAAGCACTGTGTAACTGGTCAGCTAGTTGCTGAAACTCCGAACACATCCTCCTGTAGGCGGTGAAAAGGTTAGCTGAAAAGAATAGCCTGTGCCAGCAACCCCTTTCACTTCGAAATCAAAGGTGAGTTTTGGATTACCCCCATTTGCAATGTCTACTAGCTCCTTAAGAGGAGAGGGGGTTGCTGGAGGGCTGGGAATGCTAGTGGTATAGATAGGCGTTGTGCCAAGCGTGATTTTCTGCAGTGCGCCATTGGTGCCAACAGGCCAGTTGCTGATGCTAATAGCCGTAAGTGTAATGATACCTCCGGTGTTATTGGCGATGTTTATGTAGGCTTGTCCTTTAGAAGGATTAGTGATGAACTCGCTTAGGTTGATTAGTGTGCATGGATCGGTAGTAGGCGGCGGCTCGGTGGTGGGCGGCGGCAGCTCGGTGGTGGCGGGCGGCGGTTCGGTGGTGGCGGGCGGCGGTTCGGTGGTGGCGGGTGTGACGGGTGTTTTGGTCGGCGTCTTGGTCGGCGTCGGTGTCTTGGTTGGCGTCAGTGTCTTGGTTGGTGTATCGGTTGGGCCGCCGGGAGTGTTGGTCGGCGCCGGGGTCCAGGTGGGCTCGCCCGGCCTTTGAGTGGCGGTGGCTTCGGCGACGGCCGTCGCAGCGGGCGGCGTATGCTGCATGGTTGCCAGAATATCGTCCTCAGCGATCTCCGGCAGCTCCGTATCGGGGCAGCCGAGGCCCGTCAAAGAGCACGAGACCGCCAGCACGTCATCGAGCAGCGTCGTAGGTTCAGAGGGCGGCCCGTTGGCCTCAAGCCCGGCCAAAGGCACGGTCACTTGCTCCCCGGCGCCAAAGACCTGCTCCTGCCCGTTGGCGCTGACCCGGGCGCTGCCGCTGAGCATGGAGACGCTCATCGATTTACCGGGCTGGGCCTCCAGCACGCTGTTTCCCATCAGGGTGATGTCGGTCCCGTTGGCGCGGAAGCTGACCCCCGTCCCGTCCGGCATGCGCACCAGAAGCCCATCGAACGGCACGGCCTCACAGACGATGCTGCCCAGGCCGCTTGAGAAATAGAAGGCGCGCATGTCGCCGGACTCGTTATCGATGGAGGTATCGCCGAAGATGAGCAGCGTGACCATCTGCCCCGGCAGCGAGCCGGGAACGTTGGCCTCTACTCTGAATATACCGATACCCCATTCCTTCTTTTCGAGGTTCATGGGAGAAGCAACAAACCTCTCCAGCATGTTGAGCGCGATCACATCGCCTACCTGGTTGAACCGGGCGGTGTAGCCGGGTCCCAGCTCAGCCTGCAGGCTGGTATGGCCATAACACACCTGGTTGCTGCCGATATTCTGACAGCCCTGATCGGAAAGCTGCATTGCCTGCGCGACCAGCTCCTCGCAGGTCAGGGAGGCATCGTCCGCCGCTGCCTCTTGTTGGGAGCCGGGACGCAAGAGAGCAAAAGCCAGCATGCCTATCAGGCACACAAAGAGCACCGCAGCCATCAAAGCCAGTACTCTGTTCGATGGCAGCGTACTTCCCGTGGTCTGCTTGTTCTGTTGAAGCAGGTGATCGAGGTAGCGTTGGGCCCGTGCATCGTCGGGGCGCAGCTTTAGAGCCCGCTTCATGTATGAGATAGAGTCGTTGGGATCATCGACCACCTGGGCCATGATGATCCAGGCATCGGCATCGTTGGGATTGTGCCTGAGGAACTGCTTGAGCAGCTCATGTGCACGCTCTTTCTGCCCCTGCCTGGCCAATTTGAGTGCTTCACGAACTTCTTGATCAACCATAGTTTTTCATCCGGTAAACCCAATATCGCCAGTAACAGCTCAGCTATCAGCGGTCAGCTATTAGCTTTTGGCTGTGAACCAAAACTCATCGCCAAGTGATTTGCCGTTTAATCGCCCAACACTCACAACTATTCCCAAGAAATAACACATAGCTGAGTAATGGCTATCATCATTAAAACGGACAAAACAGTAAAACGTAACAGGTGAGGCGTGCTGAGTAAGACGTGATACCGGCATAGTTACCACACGTTTCACTCGTCACTCATACCTCATCCCTATTCTAAGCTTCTCTTGGTATCTCGGTCAACAGGGCCACAAGTGCGATGAACAAAGAGGCCCCGCACGACACCAGTACAACTTGCTGAACAGCCCAATCGGAAGGATAGGCAAACACAGGGGCCTGTGTCGTATTGACAGAGAACAGCCAGGGCAAGAAAATCCCCAGCTCAACAAACACAAAGCTCAGCAAGACACGCACCAGCCACGGCGGGCGAGATAGGACGGCACTGACGGCAAAACCCAACGCAATCAGCATCGAGCCAAGGGTGATCAGCCAGCCGCTGGGAGGATTCTTCAGGAACAGGATCCAATAAACTACCGCGATACTGAAATTGACGATGCCGCCCCCCACTGCGGTGCTTGCCAGAATCCGCGGGATGGGTTTCAGGACATTGAGTCGCCTGGCAATCAACCGTGCCGCAAAGACACCCAGTCCAAAGGGTACCCCCAAAAAGATCCCCCGCTCAAACGTGATGAGAGCACGCTCGACAGCAAGAAGACCACGCAGCTCAAGCGTCATATAGACTTGAAAAGCAGTCCCTAACATGGCGCCCAGCACCGTCGTGATAAACGGCGGAATGAAGCGGTCAGCGCCGGTTAAGATCTGTTTGAGGCCAAACTGGCCCGAGATCTGCCAGCGCACAAAGGGAGATACCGAAGGAGGGAAATCGCCCGCTATTTCTTGTATTGTAAACAGCGCTGCGCGTGTATCCGGGCTTCTCTCTTGCTGCCAGGCGTGGACCAGCTCCTGGGTTGCCGTGATGCTGCGGCTCTGGCCTATCAGGCGAGCGGCCTCTTTGGCCTCAAAGCCGTCACCCTGGGCGATGGTTGCCAGCTTTTGATCGGCGGTGGGGGTGAAAGCAATCTCCTGCCACTGCCCGGCCCGGCTGCCCAGCCGCCCCAGAAGCTCAAGCGCATCCATCTGAAAAGCGATATCGGCGCCGTCGGTGGCCATATCAAGCAGGCGCTCGATGGTATCGGGCAGCAGCTTGATATCCTTGAACAGGGCATCCGATTCGCGAAGCAGGAGAGCGACGGTCCGCTCAACTGCGGCTATATCTTCAAGTGCAATGGTTTGTATGCAGGCCCGCAGGCGTGCTTCAAGAGAGGGCTGCCACTGCCGCCACTGCTCTATGCGATGTCCGTGCAGCAGCGCAGCACGCAGCATAAGCAGCCGTGCGTCATCGCCCAGCGATGATCGCATATCGTCAGAGCGCCTGTAGACGGTGTCGATGCAGTAGAAGTCGGTCAGGCTCAATGTGACCTTCTCCTGGGCGACATCTTGTGCCGCCAACCCCGCCTTAAGCAGGTTAAGCGCATCGGTCGCATCGAAACTGTCAATATCGAGCTGCTTCTCTGCATCATCCAATGCAATGCCAAGCCGGGTGCGCGGAACATAAGGCACACCCAGAGCATCGTGGATCATCTTGAGCGCCTCGCCCGCGGTCCCAGGGCGCCGGTCAGGCTCGGCATGGGTCATCGTGCGCAGGGTTTCCCCCAAAGCCGGCGGGAGATCGGGCTTGACCTCAGCCACATTGGGCAGTATCTCGCCTGCTTGCAGCTGCTTCGAAGCCAGGCTGATCATGCCATCCCAGGGCAGCTGCCCCGCGAACATCTCGAAGAGCACGATGCCCAGAGTATAAATATCTGAGCGGAGCGTAAGGGGCGCGCTGAGCACCTGCTCGGGTGGCGAATAGGCTGGTGTGCCGCGTCCTGTATGAAGGGCCTGTGTATGCTGGGAAAGCATTCTGGCCAAGCCAAAGTCGGTCAGGTAGGCATTATGTTGTGTATCCAACAGGACATTACTGGGCTTGATGTCTCGATGCACCAGTCGAAGCCCGTGGATGTATTCCAGAGCTGAGACCATCTGTGACGCAAGGCGCAGCACCTCGGGAACCGGTAGAGGTCCTTTATACAGAATGTCTTCCAGAGAGCCCCCGGTAATGTAGCGTGTGACCATGTAGTGGAACCGGTCACTTACCCCAAAATGATAGAGAGGCACGATATGTGGATGGACCAGGCTGGCCACGGTTTGTGCCTGCTGATCGAAGGCGTGTGGGTCCAGCAGAGGGTCTTCTGCCTCATAGATGACAAGCTTGACGGCTACAACCAACTGCTTGATCTCGTCTACTCCTGACCATACGACAGCCTGTCCGCCATGGCCAATCTGTTCAAGCAGTATGTATTTTCCTAGCTGGTAGCCGGGCCGGATTTCTTCAAAAGATAAAACATCCATGGCTTGGCCTAAATAGCTCGAATCCGGGTAGAGGATTCTCTACCCGCTGACTTCTCATGATATCACCTTTATAATAGTATTAAACCATTGTGAGCGATAATCTAGTAGGAAATACCAGCATAACAGAAGTACCCAGGTGGAAATTCACGAAAGATTCACGGTAACATCCCTTATTATAGAGAGGGTGTTGATTATAATGTACAAAGGTGCCGGGCGGAACAAATCCCCAATGAGGCAAGCGGGGATGTCAGGTTCATTCCCGCAGAAACTGTACAGATAGACAAAGAAACGCATTTTACATAAACAATAGCCGTGTAAGATGAAACATTGGAGCCTATAGACGAGTTAAGTGGATGGGGGATGCTTTGAACGACAAACCAGTTGAAGACAAAACAAACAAAGATGAAGAGTTCGACGAGAAGGAAGAAGAGCAGGTAAGTATCGAGAAGCCGGCAAAGTCTCGCATCACGACGATGCGGGTTACTGAAGCTCATATCGAGACATTAGATATCGCCCCCAAGCTTGCCAAGGTCCCCCCCGATTCATTGGGGCTGTTTATCATGAACGCTGAGGAGCCGGTGCTTATCAAGGGCGCTCAGAGGATCACACTGGGCAGACATGTTGAAGGTGGAACACCGGTCTCTATTGACCTGACCGATTACGGGGCAGCGCTGCTGGGTGTCTCCCGCCAGCATGCCGCCATTCTGATCTCGCAAGATATGTATCTTCTGCAAGATCTGGGCAGCACCAACGGTACCTGGCTGAACGAGGTGCGCTTGCCGCCACATATCCCCCGAACACTCAAGAACGGCGACATGATCCGGTTGGGGCAGATCAGGATATATGTTGTTTTTCATACCCAAAAAGCCAATCAGAATTCTGAAGCTGACAAGACAGTTACATTGAAGAAAAACATGATCAGCGATGAGGACATTCTCCTTGAGCCGGATGTGCGGGTCGCTGTCACTTCTGTGAGCAGGCTGACGCCTCGCTACCTGACCGTCGATGTCGTGCCCTATCTTGCCGCAATCGAGCAGATGCAGAGCATCATTGATAGCATCAAGGGCGAAAAAACGCGCGGGCTCAGCATTCATACCATCGAGCAAGGGCCACCAATATCGGTCAGATTGGAGGGCGGCGCGGATGCGGTTCGCCTGCTGCGCACGGTGGTTGGCGCCTGGCGTTCTCAGCATGCAGCCAAGCTGTCTAAGGCAGCTCACATCATAGCCGAGGGCAAGCAGCTGAAGACCGATAAGAAGCTTGAGCAATCACTGCGGGATGCACAAACAGAATTGGCTCAGGAGATCCTTGCGCAGATAGGGAGTGAGCTTTCTGAGAAAGAGCGTGCTCCATACGTCGAGAAGCTCATGGAACCTCTGGAGGTTGTGACTACCAGTCCTTTGAAGGTGGTGGCAGCAATGTAGCTCCTTTTAGAAGCCCTACAAACTGACAGGGGGTGAGATATCGAGAAGTCTCACTCCTTTTTGTTTGCCGGTTTTGCGAATCTCCGAATAGATCCTCGGTCACATTACTGATTGCTCTCATCTTGCAGCCTTCACGACTTTCCCTCGCCAACAAGACAAGAGCAGAACGGATGCCCGTTGGCATCCCCATTCTTATTCCTCCGCCAGAATATCTATTCAGTTGTCGCTCATATCTGTCGAAAACGTTTGCAGAAAACACTTGACAGGCATAAGAACCTGTTGTAATGTGTTTTTACAAACGTTTGCATTTCTGGGAGCATCACTCTACCAAGTATCATCGATGAAAACTGAGCAGTATCTTCTTCTGCAAGCGTTTGTGATACCGATCATCAGTAACACTGGCCAAAGAGATAATCCTCGCATCGTCCAAAGCATCGATTTGGCACATTCTTGGAGTGGATTCCTCTAATCTGTTCAGGTTGTCTTGTGCAACACGAATCCGGCATAACGTGAACCCAACCGGTTCAGGCTGCTCTGTCACAGCCCGAGCCGGCGGAGAGTATCACGGCAAAGGAGGTCATGGTGATCTGACGAGGTAAGGGGTTGACACTCCCCGGTTTGTCTTTTTTTTCAGCTACGCAAGGAGGGTAGGATGCTGTATACAAAATGGCTCACAAAAAGAAAATGGGGGCATCTTCTTTTCCTATTTATAGCGGTTGCTGCCATTGCAGGTTTATTGCTCGCGCCTGGGTCTGGCGATGTTGCAGCTGCGGCAGATCCGGAAATCGTCCTCGAAAACGGATTTGAAGACGGCACTGTTCAAGGCTGGGCTTCGCGCGGCGATGCGGTCTTGGAGGCCTCCACAGAGGCAGCCAACAGCGGCGACTACAGTCTCAAGGTCACGGAACGCACGTCCGGCTGGCATGGCCCCAGCCTGGATGTGTTGGGCATGCTGCAGAAGAATGCGGTGTACGAGGTCAGTGCCTACGTGAGGTTGGTCGAGGGGCAGCCGGCCAGCCGGCTGATCGTCTCGATGCAGCGCACGCCGGTCGAAGGCGATACCGCCTACGAATGGATTGCACCCAGCGCCGAAGAAGGGGTGACGGACGCTGAATGGGTCCACCTGCAGGGACAGTACACATTCACCACCGATGTCACTGGGCTGGTCCTGTACATCGAAAGCACCAATGCGACCGCCGAG
>JAFGMS010000420.1 GCA_016927375.1 Anaerolineae bacterium | reverse complement strand
TCACTCGTCACTCATCACTATTTTCAAGGGAGTACCTATCGCCTTTTTGAGCAGCTCTCAATTTCTTGTCGGGTGGTTAGGACCCTTCCAAACCGATAACTCTCACCTTTCATAAAAGAATGCCTCGCTTGTGGTATCTCTTTCAGGAAACAGGTGCAAACTAATTCGATGCCAAATCAATTTCGACACGGGCAACCCACAATCGGTGTACTGATCGGTTGGCATTTGTATTGGACACCGAATCCTTACGGTTACTTGAATCCGGTATTTAGGGGAATCGGCGCGGCGGTCAACGACCGAGGATACAATCTATTATTGGCTTGCGGCATGGGCTCGCAAACCGATCTCCTCGACCCCACCCGCCCGGCCTGGCCGAACATAGCGAAAGATGTCGATTTTGTACCTGTTGGCCCATGGAATACAGATGGGCTGATCGTCATTAACCCTCTCGTTTCTGAACCCCGCTCACGGTACATTCACGACCTGCTTAAGGCCGGTCATCCCATCGTCTTTGTTGGAGATGGCGAGGGGCAGCCGGCGATTGTCGCCGACAATGAGGGTGGCATCTCCCAAGCGTTGAGTCACCTGGTTGCGCACGGGCATAATCGAATTGCATTTATCGCCGGAAATGCGGGAGACGTCGAAGGGGACAGCGGCGACAGGCTGAGAGCTTACCAGGCCGGCGTTCGGCAATTTGGGCTGGCTACAGAGCCAGAACTCTTCGCTTACAGTTACCATACATTTGAGGGCGGCTATGCTGCTATGCAGCAGATTCTGGCATCAGGGACGGCTTTCACGGCTGTGCTGGCCAGCAACGACGAATCGGCGCTGGGCGCGATGAAGGCGCTCAAAGAAGCCGGGCTGAGAATTCCACACGATATAGCCATAATCGGTTTCGACGACCGGCAGGAAGCAGCTGCCCAGGAGCCGCCGCTTACCAGCGTCCATGTCCCGCTACACAAATCGGGTTACCAGGCCGTGGAGGTATTACTCCAGCACATTCGAGGACAGGCCGATGCTGCCCAGCTGCTCAAGATTCCAACCAGCCTGGCCATTCGCCAATCCTGCGGCTGCCGCGAGGAAGCCGGTATCGCTTCTATCACGACAACCATGCCAGCTGAGGAGTTGGATGTTGGCCATCACCGGGCGAACATCGTCCAATCGATGGCCGAGGCTGTTCTGGCTGAGACACGGCGATTTACCTTGGATGAAGTGAGAACTCTATGTGACCGTTTGGTTAACGCTTTCCTCTTGAGCGTAGAGAAGGATGACCCGGGCGATTTTCAAGGAGCGGTGGATGAATTGCTGACGCAGGCCGATCTAGCAGAGGACGATGCGCACATCTGGCAAGCGGTCATTTCGAACCTGCGCCGAGGTATGCCTATCTTAATCCAGTCAGCGCAACATACAACAGCCTATGAGTTTGCTCTCGACATGCTCGATCAGGCGCGCAATGCGATCAGCGAACGCATGCGACGACAACACGGCCAATACGTCATCGGCCAGAAATGGATGACCAACCGGATCGGCTATCTCACAACGCGCCTGCTCATGACGTCGGACGAGACGCAGATTTTCGACGTTCTGGCCCACGAACTGCCGGCCATGGGCATCCAGCACACCAGTCTTTCGTTCTTTGAGCCGGAGGGTGATGATCCTGTGGCCCAAAGTGTGCTGCGGGCAATACCCGATCAAACAAGAATATCGCCGCTCCGTTTCCTGACGCGCCAGTTCCCACCGAAAGGACTCTACCCGCCGGGGCAGGCTTTTTCTCTGGCGCTCGTGCCGCTGGTCAGCCCGGCCGGCCAGGTGGGCTTTATTGCATACGATTCAACCAACATCGAGCTAGCCGGCCCGATCACACAGCAGATCGCGGCAGCACTCCACAATGCCAAGTTGTATGCGGAAGCCACAGAAGGTCGCAAATTGGCCGAAGAAGCCAACCGGCTGAAAAGCCGCTTCCTGTCGATGGTCAGCCACGAGCTTCGCACGCCGCTGAACCTGATCGCCGGATTGAGCGAGATGCTCTTAACAGAACGCAAGCCGGGGAAGCATTCCTTGCCCAAGCCGTTTCGAGAAGATATTGAGCAGATACATTTCAGCGCACAGCATCTGGGACGTCTGATCCGGGACGTGTTGGATCTGGCAAGCAGCGAGGTGGGCCAGCTACGGTTAACGCACGAGCTATTGGATCTAGGAGAAACGCTGGAGATGGTGGCAGCCACAGGGCGACAACTGGCACATGAAAAAGGGCTGGGCTGGAAGGAATCGCTCCCGGCCACCCATGTGTGGATATGGGGAGACCGTACCCGGCTACGGCAGGTGGCCCTGAACCTGGTAAGCAATGCAATCAAGTTTACTTCGCGTGGGGAAGTGAGCCTGCAAGTTGAAGAGAAGGAGGGCAAAGCCATCGTTGCAGTGAGCGATACCGGTTTGGGTATTGCACCGGCGGAACAGGAGGTGATCTTCGATGAATTCCGGCGCTCGGAACAGGCTTCGGCGCGCGGCTATGGGGGTCTCGGGTTGGGATTGGCGATCTCGAAACGCCTGGTGGCAATGCATGGGGGTGAGATCGGCGTGCAGTCTTCCGGCGAAGAAGGCGCCGGGGCGATTTTCTATTTCACGTTACCGCTCATTGATCCAGGAACAATTCATGACGAAGACCAGCCACTCCCATTGGACCTGAGTGAGACGGTGTTAGTGCTAACCAGCCAATCGGGGAACGGCGAGCGGCTGCGCGATCATTTGGTACAGAGGGGATTCGAAGTCAGCATGGTACAAATAGGTGAAAGCGAAGATTGGTTGCTGCCGCTGATGAAAACGCCACCGGGAGCGGTGGTGTTGGATATGGGCATCGCGCCCACACAGGGTTGGGATGTCCTAAGGCTACTGAAGGAGCACCCTGCAACGCGCGCAGTCCCGTTAGTCTTCTACTCGTTGGGAGAAGGCCAGGGAGCGATGCTGGAATTGGATTACCTGACCAAGCCGGTAGGAATAGCAGATTTGGGACGGGCGTTGGAATACCAGAAAATGTCCTCGGAGGAAGGTAAAACCGAGAAAGTGTTCTTGATCGTGGATGATGACCCGGCCACCTTAGAGTTGCACATGCGCATCGTGCAGTCGCGGTTAGGAGAGCATCAGATACTCAAGGCGCATAACGGGCGGGAGGCTTTGGAAGTGATGCAAGAACAACGGCCAGACCTGGTGCTACTGGATTTGATGATGCCAGAACTGGACGGGTTCGGCGTACTGGAAGCTATGAGGGAGAAGGAAGGTCTGCGCGATATCCCGGTGATCGTCCTGACCGGGCAAATCCTAACAGAGAAGGAAATGGCACGGCTCAACCGGGGGGTAGCGACGGTGTTGGGGAAAGGGTTGTTTAGTGTGGAGGAAACGCTCAATCATATCGATGCAGCACTGGCGCGCAAACACAAGCTGGGCAGCGAAGCACGGCGGTTGGTTCGACAGGCGATGGCCTATTTGCACGAGCACTATGCCGACTCCATCTCGCGTGAAGACTTAGCACATCATCTTGGCATGAGCAGCGATTATTTGACATATTGTTTCCGCCGGGAAGTGGACATGACTCCCATCGCCTATCTCAACCGCTACCGGGTCAACCAGGCCAAGATATTGCTGACGGAAAGCGACAAGAATATCACCGAAATTGCCATGGCGGTGGGTTTCTCGGATAGCAGCTATTTTAGCAGGGTATTTCGGCGACAGGTGGGTATATCGCCAGATGCCTACCGGCGTATGTGAAATCGGCGCAAATGGGCACTTGGCACAACAGGCTCACTTGAAAGAAGTTCTTGACGACTGGTTTTTAGGAACGAGAATTTATTAACTCACCCATTCATAATCCTCATTTGCAAGATCAACTGGGAAAGTTATTTAATCGCCATTCCTAAGGATCCGTAAAAGAATAACTTCCCGAATACAGGTATAATGCAACCCAGAACGAGCGAGGTTGCCAAGAAATGACCAAAGAAATCCACAAGTGTGAATGTAAAGTTTGTTGCACCCAGAGTGATCCGGCAGTGATGCAGCAACACCAGCAGATGAACTTATTGCTCAGTCGGCTGAATGAACCGCAACGGCGTTGGTACGTGGGCAGCTTTTCGCAACAACCGGGACAGCCCACAGATGGCGAACTCAGCCGGATCACGGGCTTGGACGAGAAAACGATCCGGCGAGGGCGGCGAGAGTTGGGTACGGAATTGGCGGAACTGGCCGCGGAACGCCAACGGCAAGCGGGTGGCGGGCGACCCCGCGCCGAAAAAAAGACCCCGAGATCGAAGTGACCCTGCTGGAGGTCGTCGAACCGCATACGGCTGGAGACCCTATGAGCACGCGGAAGTGGCTCAACTGTCGCTTGTGGGATATACAAGCACGCTTACAAACCCATGAAGTTAGTCTACCGGTCATCAGCCGTTTGTTGCGGGCCCATGATTATCATTTGCGTGGCAATCGGAAGGAAGTGGAGGGGGAACAAAAACCTGAGCGCGACCAACAATTTCAACACATCTATGACGAACGGGCCGCGCATGCCGTGCGGGGTCAACCGCGCCTGAGCGTAGACACCAAGAAAAAGGAACTCATCGGGGATTTCAAGAATGCCGGGCAGATTTGGTGTCAGGAAGCCGAGGCCGTGAAGGTCCATGATTTCCCCAGCGAGGCGCTGGGGCGCGCAGTGCCTTATGGAGTCTACGATCTCCAGTATAACCGTGCGACCATCTATGTCGGGCAGTCTGCTGATACCCCGGCCTTCGCCGTCGACAACCTGGTACAGTGGTGTCAGACCGAGTTGCCGGAACGCTTTCCCGACGCAACCGAGTTGTTTATTGAGGCTGATGCGGGCGGCAGCAACGGCTATCGTACGCACGTCTGGAAACACGATCTGCAAAACAAGATTGCCGATGCCTTTGGCTTAAAGGTAACGGTCTGTCACTACCCCACCGGCACCTCCAAATGGAATCCGATTGAGCATCGGGTCTTCAGTGAGATTAGCAAGATGTGGGCGGGGTGTCCCCTGCGTACCTTTGACATCATACTGGAATATCTCAACGACACCAAAACGCAGTCTGGTTTAAGGGTGCAAGCGCACTTGGTCTCTCAAACTTATGAAACAGGTGTTAAAGTGCCGGATGCAGAGATGGAATCGCTATCCATCAACTATCACTCAGTGTGTCCGCAATGGAACTACACCATTTCTCCGCGTCCGTTCGCCCAAACTGCGTAGATGGAACGGAAAGTTATATTTTTACAGACCCTAAGCTCGACTTTGCCTATCGACAACCCTCTGTGTGGCAAGTGGATTCCCGCCTTCGCGGGAGTGACAGGACAGGCCCGATCCTTGCCCCTCTCCAAATTGGAGAGGGGCACCGCCGCTGCCTCTGGTCGATGGCGCGACGGGGGCGAGGTCGATGCGAAGCCCCTAAGCCTATATTCCGCACTTTACAATACCTTCGCCAACGCTGTCATTCCCGCTTTCGCGGGAATGACAGCTACCGTGAATTAAAATTGGGTGCGAATTTTCCGGATGACATTTTAATTCCCTGCTTCACCTTTGTGCTCATCATCTTTGCGTGCC
>JAFGMS010000419.1 GCA_016927375.1 Anaerolineae bacterium | reverse complement strand
TCTATTTTCATACCAGGGGCGCAGAGGACACAGAGAAAAACAAAAAGGAAACCTCAGCGTCTCTGCGGTGAATTGTGATCTTTCCCCGCAACCGGTACATACGCCCATCACTCACTGTTTGGGTGTCTCAAAAAACTTGCGCACTTCAGCTACAACTTGCTCAATTTGTTCTGTTGTCATCTCCGGATAGAGCGGGAGGCTCAACACCTCTTTCGCCAGGTGTTCGGCAACGGGGAAGCTGCCTGCTCCATATCCCAGATGGGCAAAGGCAGGTGTCAGGTGGCTTGGGATTGGATAATGGATGCTTGCTATGATCTTGTTGGCGCGCAGCCTGTCGTACAACTCGTCCCGCCGATCAGTTTGCACAACGTACAGATGGTAGACGTGCTGGGCGTAAGGGGCTTCGACGGGCAGGGTGAGCGGCAAATCAGCCAGCAGCTTGGTGAAGGTTCCTGCATGTCGCTGCCGTTGGGCATTCCACTCATCCAGATAGGGCAGCTTGATATTCAAGACGGCACCCTGGAGTGCGGACATCCGGTAATTGTACCCTACCATGTCATGATGGTATCGTGTGCTCTCACCATGTGAACGCAGGTGGCGGATATGCTGTGCGATCTCCGGATCGTTGGTGACAACTGCCCCGGCCTCGCCATAGGCCCCCAGGTTTTTGGTAGGGTAGAAGCTGAAACATGCAGCTGTGCCCAAGCTCCCGACCTTGCGGTCTTTATACAAACTCCCGTGAGCCTGGGCGGCATCCTCGATGACCGCCAGATTGTGTGCCCGTGCGATTTCAAGCAGTGGGTCCATATCAACCGGTTGGCCGTATAGGTGAACCGGGATGATGGCTCGTGTCTTGGCGCTGATTACGCTTTCGACCTGCGTTACATCCATCACGCAGGTACCGGGAGTGGCATCGACCAGGATAGGTCTGGCACCTGTATAGGCGATGGCCTCAACGGTAGCAATGAAGGTGTGAGCACAGGTGATCACCTCGTCGCCGGGGCCGATGCCGAGTGCCAGCATAGCCAGGTGCAGTGCTGAGGTACCGCTGTTGACGCCAATGGCATGCTCGACGCTGCAATAGCTGGCAAACGCCTTCTCGAAGGCCTCGACATGTGGCCCCAGTATGAACATCCCGCTGCTCAAGATGTCCTGGAAAGCAGCATCGATGTAGTTCTTCAGACTGCGGTATTGGGTCCCAAGATCGACTGGAGGAATCATCGTTTTTTTGTATCTCTCTCTTTTTGGTTGTGGGTACTGCGCAGTACACGGGCAGGATTGCCTGCGACGATGGTGTAATCGGGAACATCGTGGGTGACTACACTGCCCGCTCCAACAATTGCACCCTCACCGATGGTGACCCCACACAAAATCGTGGCATTACTCCCGATCGATGCGCCACGCCTCACCAGAGTAGGGAGGAGCTCCCAATCGTCTTGGGTTTGCAGATTGCCGTTGCTGGTTGCATGTGGATAGCGATCATTGATGAACATGACACCATGGCCTATGAAGACTTCGTCCTCGATGGTGACGCCCTCACAGACAAAGCTGTGGCTGGAGATCTTGCATTTGTTGCCAATCTTGGCGCCTCGCTGCACTTCGACAAAAGTACCCACGATGCAGTGGTTGCCGATCTCGCACCCGTACAGGTTGACGAAGTCGTAGACTCTGGTCTCTATCCCAATGACGACATCAGGAGCGATAGATTGTTTCATAATTGCTCCATGTGACCGTTGTTTGCAACAGACCTCTGAGCTGCTTCGATCATGCGTACTATCTCAAGACCGGCTTCACCACTTGTGATGGGTTTATCGCCATGTAGGATACAATCGGCGAAGTGTGTGGTCAACGTGGATAAAGCTTCTTTGTCCCGGATGTAGGGCGCTGTGACATCGCCGGTCCGGTAGGAAATCAATACCTGATGCAGGTTATTGCCGTTGGCGAGTACGCCCTTGTCATATACTTTTACCGGCTCGGTGTTGTTAAGATGATCGTAGACAATCATCTGCTTGCTGCCGCCAATGATTGTGCGGCGAATCTTGACAGGGGCCAACCAGTTTACATGGATATGTGCAATGAAGTTGTTGTCGTAATGCACTGTCAGGTAAGCAATATCTTCCTGTCCAGGCTGGACATGGGCCATCCCCACAGCCGAGATGCTGATCGGCTTGTTTGGCGTCAAATAGTTCAATATCGAGAGGTCATGTGGGGCGAGATCCCAGACGACGTTGACATCTGACTGAAATAGCCCCAGAGCAATGCGCACCGAGTCAAAATAGTACAGCTCTCCGATCTCCCCCGCCTCGATCATGGACTTGATCGTACGTACCTGATTGGTATAGACGAAGGTGTGATCGACTAACAAGGTGCAGTTGTTCTTTTCGGCTAATGCTACCAGTTCTTCGGCCTCAGCGATGGTGGCTGCCATGGGTTTTTCGACGAGTACATGTTTCCCTGCAAGTAATGCTTCTTTGGCAATGGGATAGTGTGCTGCCACTGGCGTCGCGATAGCAACTGCCGTAATGTTGGGATTATCAATCACTTCACGATAATTCTGTGTTGTGGCTATGCCGGGGTACTGCGACTTGGCAAGTGCTAAACGTTCCGGTTGTACATCACTGATGACCTCGACCTTTGAACGTGCTTCGTGGACGAAGTTGCGCACCAGATTAGGCCCCCAATACCCATACCCGATCACCCCTATTCTAATACCGGAGTCGACTGACACCTGAGATCCTTTCTGTAGATTACTATCCACATGTGTAGGCGATGAAGTTATTGTGCGCGATGGTGCAGCTTGTTAATCTGAGAAGCCTCCTTTGCGCATCTCTGTTGCGATTGTCGGGAAGCGATTTGCGCCGAGCGAATCAGAAGTTACTGGCATGATACAACAGGCAGTTGAGAGCAGGCAAGCAGCATTGTTGCCATTTGAGTCTTGTTGGCTCATCAATCCTTGAGGCGGTCTTAATCAAAATGGCTTGCAATGAGCCCGATGGATGCAATGAAAAGCGGCTCATGAAATTTTCGTGAAATTTTCCGGTTCTAATAGGACTATAGGTCATGGTAGTGTCTGTTGGATGTTGAGGGGAATTGACCGCATAGAGCGCTGTGATTCTAGCCAATGATCCATTTGTCTGCTCTGCAGTAGCGGGAAAAAGAGGGGGACTGGGATAGGCCCCCATGACCTCGGTACTGGTTTACAAACTGTAATGGTTTTGTTAGACTGCCTTATATAAACGATCTTTAATTTTGGGAATAATGAAGTGCACAGGGGTATTCCTGTACTGGATATCGTTTCTGCCTACTTTAACCCTAATCTTCCAGGTTCTGGAATACCCTAATCATGGAGGGTACCCATTCTGTTGACTTCTATGGATTGTGTCTAGAGTTATTTGGGTCTTAAGTGATTTAGTGTAAGCACCAAGTGGAGAGGTTGTGATGCAAAGTCAAAGCACATTGGGGATATTGGTTGAGCGGCGCGAGGTGAGGGGGATTTATCCCTTGATTAAGCGTTGTCTGGATGTTGTCGTAAGTACCCTACTTTTAGTACTTTTGGCCCCTCTTTTTCTTCTTATCGCCATCTTAATCATGCTGGATTCGCCTGGCTCACCGATCTTTGCGCAGGAGCGTGTTGCCTCTGTCCGGCGTGGGGGCAGGCGAAGCCGTCTTGGCGAGATCAAAACTTTTACCTTCTATAAGTTTCGCACCATGTACCATGATGCGGACTCTGCTTCTCACCGTAAGTTTACTGAAGCCTATATCAATGGAGATGAGGAAACCCTGAGATTTCTTCAGAACACGAGTGCAGTGAGAGAGTGCAGGTACAAGATAGCCAACGATCCGCGTATCACTCGAGTGGGGCGGATCTTGCGCAAGACCAGCCTGGATGAGTTGCCTCAGCTATGGAATATCCTCAGGGGTGACATGAGCCTGGTTGGGCCAAGACCGCCTCTTCCCTACGAGGTAGAGATGTATGAGTTGGAGCACCTGCGCCGCTTGGCAGCTAAACCGGGTCTTACTGGCCTATGGCAGGTAGTGGCTCGCAGCTCGGCTAGCTTCGAAGATATGGTCCGTCTTGACATTCAATATGCTGAAAACCAGTCATTATGGCTGGATGTGAAAATTCTGTGCCAAACCCCCTTGGCTGTCATCTCTGGTAAGGGTGCCCGGTAAGCAGACCCAGCCAACAGAGCATCGATGATTTGTTGGTAGCTTTTCAGGTAGCCCAAATTGTGCAACCTGTGTACAATGGCGAGTAGTTCTTTTGCCGCCAGGGATATAGGCCCATCCTCATCTGGACCAATAAGGTATCTGTAAAATAATCCAACCTATCATAATTTCTCACGCTATGTGACATACCTGGGTTAAGGATGCGCGACCGCAATTCATCATATTCTTCGGCTTTATTATCTGCCCAGATCGCAAATTGCTTTCATGATTTGTGAAGATCCATGGGTAATTTAGTGGAAAGGAGCAGGGCTGAAAACAGCCTGCCTGTTGGCAGGGAGTTCTACCCTACCTATAGTTGATGAACTTATCACAATATCTTCAAATTTTGTGGAGACGCAGAAAAATAATCATTGCGACTGCGCTCGCTGCTACGATCACTGTCATCATTGGCAGACTCATGAAACCCCAGACATATACGGCATCTGCTACTATCCGTATCCCCACTCTCATCAGTGGCTCAGAAGATTATTTCGACTACGAGCTCAGCTATTCCGATCGAATTATGAACACGTATGTTGCTATTGCGACCAGCAGCCCGGTTTTGGTCGAGTTGCAGGATCGATTGGCCATACCCAAATCAGAAATGCCATCAGTAAGTGCCAAAGCGATTAACGATACTGAATTGCTGGAGCTAACTGTACAATCAACCAATCCGGAGTTGGCTCAGAACGCGGCGAATACACTAGCTGATATCATGGTGAGCCAGCGTGGTTTAAGAAATCGACTCTACATTGTTCAGCCTGCTGGGCTTCCAAGGGCACCAGGACTGATTGACACAGCCATGGTGGTCGTTATCGGTGTCGTGGTCGGTCTGTTTGGAGGAGCTGGTTTAGCATTTCTGTATGATGGCATCGATACGCGCGTACAGACAGAGGATGAGATTGCGGCACTCACTGAATTGCCCATCCTGGCAACGCTACCAGTTGCGCATGATGAAACCTGGTCGAGTTCAGGTTACCTGGCTGATACTTATCCTCATCGGGAATCCTTTATCCGGCTGGGCACGAATATCCTCATGAGAAAAGAGGAATTTGATGGAGCCATGTGTCTCCTCGTGACAAGCGCAAATCCTCAGGAAGGCAAATCGACTATTTCAGCTAATTTAGCGATCACTATTGCTCAGGCTGGTCAGCGCGTGGTTCTCATAGACGCAGACATGAGGCGTCCTGCATTGCATAACTTCTTCGGCTATTCTTCTGATAACGGTCTTAGTACGCTTTTGACCGGCCAGACTGGCCTAGACGATGTACTCCAGTCCACGAGTGTTGCCAATCTGGATTTAATTACCAGTGGACAGACTCCTCACAATCCTAACTTGCTGTTGGGATCTGAGGCTATGAGTGAGCTTCTTGCAACGCTGAAATCACAAGTTGATATAGTGATGATTGATACACCAGCATACCTGGCTGTTGCAGATGCTACATCCTTGGCTATGTTGGTGGACGGGGTGATACTTGTTGCTAGCCGGGGAGATGTGCGTCGAAAAGATGTATTGGAAGTGCGAGAACAATTGGCAGCAGCTCGCTCCAATTTGCTTGGTGTGGTAATTAACCGGGCTGAATATGATGTTCCACGCCCCTATCGCAAATACTATCAGCCCTCGGACAACAGTCTCGGCGAAGAAGAGACAGTCAGTCACCCACCATTTTTATAGAGCGTGTACCCAGATCTGGCATATCTAAACGAAACAAGTAAAGCGGATTTCAGGTCTGTTGATGTTCGGATAGGTGTTAATGTGTGTGCTTTGGGCCAGGTTAGTGAAAGAATTTGCCGGGCGTGGCTATCTTAATATCTTGGCGTGCGCGTGCCGATAAGAAGCTCGAAATGTTTTTTCTGAAAGTTGTGATGCCCTATGGTTCCTGATACAGGGATGCAGGAGGTCTGATGTCTAGAGCATTCGCCAGACAGGATCTCGCGATATCTGATACAGTGCTGCAAATCATCGTGGCAATAATGTGTGGTTTAGCGCTCGGTTTGCTTATGTTGATTGCTCCCCCTACAGTGGCGCTGCTGCTGATCGCCGGGGGCTTCTTTCTGGTTATTGCTCTCAAACGCCCAGAGCTGTTCATATTAAGCCTCATTATGATAACATCGACAGCCGTTCCTGCTACCGTCATTCCAGTCGTTGCAAACATAGGTCCGGGTCGTGTTTTTCTTACTGACTTAATCTTTCTGTTACCGTTTGGCCTTATCATCTTACGCGCTATTGTTGAGCGTGATTTTCGGTTGATTGGCACTCCGTTGGATGTTCCTTTGTTACTGTTCGTGGCGTTGGTATTTCTCGTGACCTTACTGGGCTTTAGCCGGACAATGCCATACCAGATGAGTATTCGTCAGGTTTTCGCTTCGCCACCTCTCATAATTAGTTTGGCGATTCCCGAGATCAGGGTTATAGCGTATTATCTGGTGTTTTTTAGTGTTACCAATCTTATTCGCACTGAAAATCAGCTTGATTGGTTGCTCAAGGGGTTGAATGGCGCGGCGCTAGTTACTGGAATGTTGATCATCATCCAAGCGGCGCTTCCAGGAATATCTCTGTTGCAGCAGGTTGGGCGTGTTGAAAGACTCTTAACGGAAGGTTCCCGTTACAACGATATAACTCGTGTTGTTGATCTTCCTGGCGAAGCGTTGATATTCATGATGTTTTCTGTGGTGCTTGCCAATCTATTGCATAGACAGCCAGCCCGCATTCGGGATTGGCTGTTGCTGGTACCACTTGGCATAGCCATTATCTTTACCTTCAATCGTAATTTTTGGGTCAGTATTGGTATGGCTGTATTCATTCTGGCCTATTTGGGTGATCGAATTGGCTGGCAGCGGTTTACAGTTTATGGGTTGGGCGGAGCCCTATTATTAGGCTTGGCCATTGTTATCTCACTAAGTATGCCTGAATCGAAGCTTGGTCGCTTGACCTATGCGACTGGAGAACGCGTTGTATCTCTGGTAAAGCCAACGACTTATACAGAAGGAAGCAGCATCCAGTTCCGTGTAATCGAAACGCAATATGCCTTGCAGCAGATCGATCGTCGTCCTGTGTTTGGTGTTGGTCTGGGTGGCTACTATCGTCCTTATGATAGTCGATTGGATTGGGAGTACTTCGATGGGCGTGGATATATTCACAATGGCCATCTATGGCTCATCCTTAAATCCGGCTTTGCTGGATATTTGTGCTTTCTCTGGCTGTCCATAGCATTCATAGTTCGCAGTTTTCGAAGATGGCGTAGCGTGAGGCAGCTAAAATACAGATCGGTGTTGCTGGGATTCGTGATCATCTATCTGGGAGTTGCATTTGCGGCAGTGGTGAATCCAATCTATATGCAATCAAACTGGACACCCCTGATCGGATTGATGATGGGGATTAACGAGGTGATATTGCGATTTAGCTATGCTGATGATGGTGAAAGCGATGACAGGAAGTTGTGGTATATATATAGCATCAAGCAAGGAGAAAGAGCAGGAGTGGGTGCTTCGGAATAGTATTTCGGGGCATATAAGCCTGGGATTAGGATCTCCTTTAATGCCCAACTGCTGCCGAGATGACATATCGACCATCTATATTCAAGTTGCACCTGCCATCGGAGCAACAGGACTGAACAAACCTGCGGAGATCGTGTCAGACGGCTTTGTGCATTGCTCAACTCACTGTAATCTGTGAAGCAGGAAGCTCGGCTTCTAGTGCAGTTGGGCGTAAATAGGCCAGGATTACACGACCGGAGGACGTCGAGACGTATCTTGCCTAGCTGCTTAGGTATTTCGGATCAAGCCATGGCTACGGGTTTACTTAAGCTCCTAAATACTAGCTTTGGGTAGCTCTCAAGAGAGCAGATCACCAGTGTGTGGATGTATGGCGAAACAACTCATTACCTGACTTGGAAAGGCATTTGCGCGGCGAGCACGTGTCCGGTTCTTCAAAATCTGCAACTATTTCTCCTATGACCGATATCTTCCGCCGGCAGATTGACCAATACCGAAAGTCTCTCATCGAAGCCCAATGTGCTGGCGATAGAAAGTCTGAAGCCCGGGCGCTCTCTCGCTTGGGTGAGGTTTATATTGGACTTGGCGAGAACGAGCAAGCATGTGGATATATTCAGAATGCATTGAATCTTGCTCGTTTGTCGGGTGCAACACAAGTGGTCGGATTGGCGTTAGCGAACCTGGGGTTGCTCCATATTCGCCGGGGAGAAACCCGCAAAGCGGCTCTCTGCTATCTGGAAGCGTTGGAAGCTGTTGGCGCGGTTTCGGATTTACACACCCAATTTGCCATACTTGACAGCTTGATCGAGATTTATCAAGAAACGAACGAGCCGGACAAGATTGCGATTTGTGCTGAACATAAACTCATCATAGAAGAAAGAGCAAAGAGTCAAATACCGGAAGGTCAGGCAACTGATGAAACAGGCTGGGCCTTCGAGATGAGCGGCAATCAGTACATTAGTAATGGGTTGGCACAAGTGGTAGAAACAGACACAGAGGACCAGCAGCATGAGACCAATATGGTAGGTTCTACTGAAAAGTCATCGATACTTTCAAACCTAGTTGGAGGCACTGCCTTCACCGGATTTGGTCGATTTTCCTCTATTATCTTCAGCTTCATCAATGTCTTTCTCGTGACTCGAGCGTTATCTGCTGGTGACTATGGCTCTTTTGTCATTTTGCGTCTGGTTGTGATCTTTTTAGGACAGGTCAGTGGTTTTGGTCTGAATTCGGCTCTGCCGGTGTTCATTAGCGAAGCCCAGGACGCTGATGAAAAACGGCGGATTTTCAATACTGTTTTATATTCCCGTTTATTGATTGTCATCATATGCAGTGCTGTCGCTATTCCATTGCGAGTACAAATTGCGGCATTGTTCGGGGCTTCTATCGAGCCGGATCTGGTGCTTTTTATTCCTGTATGGTTTTTGTTCGAAGTGCTTCTTACTTTGATGCAGTCGGTTCTTCAGAGCTTTTTGCAATTTGCTCGTATCGGTATCAGCGATTTCATTGTTGGACTGGCTAATCTTCTGTTCATGATCGTTTTTGTTCTGTGGCTCAGGCTAGGCTTTATTGGCTTGGTGTATGCGCGGTGTGTGGCACTATTTATTGCGCTTGTATTCACCTTTATTGACCTGCCTGTGCAGGTAAAGCTGGAATTTGATTTTGCCATTCTTCGAAAACTCCTCAAATTCGGCATACCATTGCAACTGAATAACGTACTATCCTTCATCTTTGGGCGCATCGATACCATGCTCATTGGTCTGCTGTTGGGGGCGGAAGGTGTCGCCTATTACGAGATCGCCCGCAAGATCCCCGATTCGCTGAATATAGGCTTTGAGGCATATCGCATTGTATATTATCCCTATGTCTCGCGCTTCTATGCTCAAAAGCAGCATGGTCGGTTGGCCAAATTATTAAACAATTCCAACCGGCTGATTGCATTTGTCACGCTGTTGGGTGCACTTGTCACCTTGTTGTTTGGACATGAATTGGTGTTCTTGTTCTTTACATCGAAATATGAGGCTAGTGTATCGCCTCTTATCGTTTTGATGGTGGGCTTGTGCTTTTCCATGATTGGGTACACGTTGGGTACATCACTAGTTGCTATTGGCGATACGGTCAAGCCTCCTTTGATCAATCTTGCTCATATGGCAGTCACCATTGGCGGAAACTTGCTCCTTATTCCGCATCTCGGGATCACTGGCGCAGCCTTGACAGTATTGGTGGGTAATATTGTCACAAACCCTCTCAATGTCTATTTCCTGCGCCGCCGTGATATAGCTGTTGATACAAAACCTTATGTTAAGGCGATGATGATCTTCACAGTTCATGCGGTAGTTTATTTAACTTTGCTGCCCACTTCTCTATGGATAAGAAGCTTGTTCTTCATTCCATTTCTTCTGTCTTCGATTTTTTTCTCTGTTATTACAGAGACTGACTTCAGATTGTTGATCGATGCAACACGACCTCTGGTTTCTCAAGCGCTGAATGCTGTGCGTACAAGATAGGTTATGAAGATACTCTTTCTCACCGATTTCTACCCACCTCACTGCATTGGCGGCTATGAGATCCAGTGTCAAGATCAAGCGGCGGAATTGGTAAATCGTGGACACGATGTTGCTATATTGACGAGCCGTTGGCAAGTTGGAAAGGGCGAAGTTGATGGGCATGTATACCGATTATTGAAAGTGATTGCCTCATGTGGTGAAGGCGATGGCTTAGGCGAACAATTGCTTGGTTGTCTTCGATTGGGGAGACGCCGGCGCCAAATCCAAACGGGGATCGCAACACGTCATAATCACTCAATAGCTAGTCGGGTCATCAGAGGTTATCAACCTGATATTGTATTTACTTGGAATATGAACAGTATCGGTATTGGTCCTGCTCTGGCGGCACAAGAGGCCGGGATTCCCATTGTTTTCAATCTGCTTGATTATTGGCTGGCAGATCTGAAGGCGGCGTTGGGTTCAACATCCAATCCATTCAAACGATGGTACCACACACTCATCAATGATCTGGAAAGCTTCACCCATCTCGATACGCGCTATTTGATTGTAACCAGCCAGGCCGTGAAGCAAACATACATCGAACTAGGATTTCCGGCAGAGCGGCTCTTAGTGATTACACCCGGTCTGTCCACGAAGCTAATCCTGGCCGAGGAAGAACTACCAAGAAAGAATGCCCAAGATAATCAAATCCTGCGATTGTTATTCGTGGGGCGTCTGGTGCCAGAAAAAGGTTTGGAGATTGCTCTACAGGCTCTGGCACATGTCAGAGATAAAGCAGATCTCGGGCGCGTAACTTTGGACATTATCGGGGGCGGAGCAGAGGTTTATCGTCTTCATTTGCAGACAATGATCGCCTCATTGGAGCTACAAGATCGAGTTTGCATGGTTGGGTCACTTACGCGCCAGCAAGTGCTTGAGCGATATACATCCTATGATATGCTGCTTGTGCCCTCGTTATGGGTAGAGCCCTTTGGAATAATCATTCTTGAGGCGATGGCGCGTGGTTTGGCAGTGATAGCCACCAATCATGGAGGCCCAGCAGAGATTATCTCCGACGGTCATGATGGATGCTTGGTGCCACCAAACGATCCCGTGACGCTGGCCCATGTCATCGTGGAATTGACGAGTGATCCGGAGAGAATGCAACAGATGCGTGTGTTGGCACTTCAAACTGTCCGTGAGCGATATGCGCTCGAAAGAGTGGTAGATCAGGTTGAGACATATCTGCAGGCTGTTGTGAGTGGGCAATAACCAGCAGACCGCTTATACATTGACTTTCACTGATATCCAGGCTTCTGACAAGTGCAAGACGTGAAGCATAAGCAAGGCACAATTTAGCTCGACACGGAAAAGAGGAATTGTTAGCTCCAAACCCAAAGGCTTTTCTAGCTTGGAGATTCGCAATGTTGCTCGAAACCGTGCTCACATCAGAGTGCGAGACTCCTATCTCACTTTTTGTCGTTGTGCCGTTTTTGAAAACTCGTTAGGGTCTCCCAGTAATCGCTTTCTCCACTATTCAGCGTAGAACCCAATTGGGAAGGTCGAGAAAAAAGATCTTGATCTTTTGGAGAAAACATCTCGATCTCTTTTCGTGTTCATTGTTGATATAGACCTTTCGGGATAGGGCAGAAATGCCGGTATCCTGTTGGAGGCGTTTGTTGACATGGTGCTTACCTCACCCTCCCGAAAGTTG
>JAFGMS010000418.1 GCA_016927375.1 Anaerolineae bacterium | reverse complement strand
GAAACCATCACGCCGGGTTCGGTAGTGGCGGTGAGGGGGGCGACCCCCTCGCCGACCATAACGCAGTCCGACGCCGCTGCCGCGGCCCGAATCAGCGCGCAAAATCGGTTATGTAACGCGGCTCGAATTGTAGCCGATCTCGGTAAACTCGCGGCGCGGCTGACGCGCAGGGCGTTAGAGGGCAGAGAACATGTTATAGAGATCAAGAAGCAGGAGACACGCACAAAGATGTCTCCTGCTTCTGTATCATGCTGTGACTGTTATGGGATCAGGTTGAAGGTTACGTTGACTTGCACAGAGACAACCAGCTGCCCTGAACTGACTGGCGCACCGCCACCTTTGCCCACGAAATCTGCTGCCGGCAAGACAACCGGCACGCTGTCATATGATTCACTGATCAGGGTGGCGCCACCCAGCTTGACGTCAAAACCATCGGCGAGCTGCTGGGCGCGCTCCTTGGCGTCTGCAACAGCCTCGGTCCGGGCCTGATCGGCCAGATCCTGGGTGTCCAGAATGCTGAAGGAGACATTATGCACAGTATTGGCGCCCGCTCCCGTTCCGGCGTCGATGACGTTACCGACTTTACTGACATCGCGGACAGTGATGCGCAGAACATTCTGCACGTGATAGATGCGCTCACCGGTCGGTTGGCCAGTCTGTGGATCATAACGATCTTCAGGATAGACGCTGAAATTGGTGGTCTGGATATCTTCTTCAGCGATACCGGCTTCCTTGACTGCTGCCTGCACATCGTCAATCACCTGGTTAGCCTGAGTGAGCGCCGGGCTGATGCTGGTATTGGTAACATCGATACCCAGGTCGACGTAAGCCACGTCAGGTTTGCCATAAGCCTGGCCTGAGCCTGACACCGTGATCCGGTTGGTAGTATTGCCTGCTCCGGCAGGAGATGCCAGACTGCCCCCTGTACAACCGGTAGCCAGCACCAAGACTGCTATCAACGCCACCCCCATCAAGCCTACCATCTTCCAACTACGATACTGCTTACTTGTGAACATTCTTTTCGAGCCTCCTCTAGCTCTATAACTTGGTTTTGTCATACAGGGATACAACGTCAGAGGCGGCTGGAAAGTTCCCCAGTCTGTGACGCTGGGTAGAGTTATTTGCGGGTCAGTCTGCCACAAAAACGACCCGGTGGGCGGCCTAGACGGCCAACTTTACGGTTATTTTGCTGTTGCCAATGAGTGTGTAAGTGAATTCCAGCCTTTTCACTGACCGCAAATATCTCACCTTCTGTCACAACGTAGTGAACCATCCCGAAAATCTCTACCTATCGGCACCTTGACAAGGCTACAACAATCATATAGATTCACGCTCGCTCATTCACAAGCACTCCATCTATCAATGTGGTTTGAACTGAGGGCCTGTATGATCTCTCATGTCCGTAAAGCTGCCGGCTGGGTACTGTATCCGTGGCTTTTAACTCTCTATCCCATCATCTATCTGTATTCGATTAACTTAGGCCTCGTTCGTGAAGATGACATCATAGAAGTAGTCCTTACCACAGCAGCCCTCACGACGGCTGCTGTTTTCATGGGCTATTTCCTGACACGTGATCTCCACAAGGCTGGGGCAATTACCGGCATGATCACCCTGGTTGTTCTGACCTATGGTCACCTGTACAACACGCTAGAGAGCAGTCGTCTGGCACAAACCTTACTCCTGCCAGCAATGGGGATACTAGCGCTGATTGCAGTGGTGATGATCCTGCGATCAAAAGGATTGTGGCAGCAGCTTACCCTTTATTTGAATGTGATTTTCGCTGTATTGCTATTCATGCCCTTATTAAAAGTTATTCAGTTCCACACTGACCCATCACCTGCGGATATCACCGCACAGGTCAACCCACTCGAACGGGTTGTGAAGACGCCAAAGGTCACCAACAGCCCAGACCGCCCAGATATCTATTACATTATTCTCGATGCCTATAGCAGCAACAGCCTGTGGATGCAAGACTATGGGTATGACAACAGCCCTTTCACCGCTGCTCTGGAAGAGCGGGGATTTTTTGTCGCCTATGACAGCGAAGCAAACTATGGAGCAACAATGCTTTCCATGTCTTCGTCGCTCAACATGCGCTACATCACCCCTGATGATCGGAACAACTTTGACCCAGAAAAAATGACCGAGCACCTGTATCTGCGCTCATTGATTGCCAACAACGAGGTCGCTGATGAGCTAAAGCCACTTGGCTACAGTTACATCTACATCATGTCAGGCTTCCTGGTGCCCAGCGCGATGGCAGATGTCAATGTCGCATTTTACCCCGATGGGGCAGAGTACTTCAGCGGAGATGAATTCAATGCGGGAGAGGGGGGTGCTAATATTTCCTGGACCTATAAACAGCCGTTCTGGCCATTTTTCTTGAAGACTACCATGCTGCGGTCTGTCGCCTCACACTTCGATACCCAGAAAAGTGGTGAGCCCTATCCGATATTCGCGCCAGAGGTTTTTCATGCAACCTTAGATGAGCTGGAAAGAATCTCGGAGATGGAAGAAGCGACATTCACCCTGGCTCATATTGTGAAACCCCATTGGCCCATTCAATTTGACCGCGAAGGCAATCTTCTTGGCTTTGAAGTAGAGAATAACGATCCACGCAGAGCAGAGTACTTCTTTAACGAACTTACCTATCTTAATTCCCGAGTTCTAGATTTGGTTGACAACATCCTGGCCGCATCAGATGTGCCCCCCATTATTATCATTCAAGGCGATCATGGATCAGACCTAGGGCACGAAAGCGGGCCATATTGTCTGTACGACTTCGAAATCCTCAATGCCTTTTATCTGCCCCATGGCGAAAACATCGACGGGCTCCATACTGCTATACAGCCGGTCAACTCGTTCAGAATGATATTCAACAACTACTTTGCCGGAGAATATCCATACCTACCCGCTGCACAGTACATTACTCCGAATAAATGCCTTTACGACGATCTACTCACCATGGGACCATACTACGAGGACGACCGGCTGAATGCGGCTCTGGGCGACCATATTCTGATACTCTATAACGGTGTAGGAAAAGATAGCTCGCCAGAATTCCACCTTTATTCTGTGACGGAGGACGGATACAAGGGCGAGCACCTGTATACCATTACTTGTGCAGATATCGCCCCTTATATTGGCGCCCCACCCACCCAAAATACCATTATTGTCCGCGAGGGAGCGATGGCCTTTTCTGCCCTGACCAGCGGAGAGTTCCAATTCAACATCGGCCCTGATGCTCAGGGCCGAGAGTGGGCTGTCGTCGTCGATGCCTTGCCTGCCGAGTCCGTGCACGGCTACCAAGTCGGGACCCAATAAAGACTATTTCCCCGCCACGAACTGCAATCCGTACTTCCCGGGCCGCAAATACGCATTTACAATCACCGTGAGCATCGTGAGTATCCTTCTACCACACGCCGGGCAGCAGTCGGTAGCGGGTCTGCCGGGCGTACTCTTCGTAGCCCGACAGCTCCTTGTGGAGGGCGCGGTCTTCCAGAGCGGTGCGCACGATGAACAACAGCGCAGAGGTACCACCAAGGGCAAGAGCCCACCATGAGCCAAGCAGAACGGGTGTGAACAATTCGTACAAGATGGACCCCACGTAGGCCGGATGGCGCACAAAGCGATAGGGCCCACCCGTTGCAACGGTATGGCGGCGCTCCTCTTGGATACGAACGTTCAATGAGAAGTAAGCATTGGCAGCAGTCGCCCAGACTACCAGACCATAGCCCAGTGCGACCAGAACCAGGGCGGTGATCTGCGCAGGCGGCGTGATGCCGGATGACCACCCCCAGCGCTCATCGAGGCCGGCAACGACCAGTTTGGCCAGGGTTAGCAGCCCGACGATGCTCATGATGACCGTGTCCCAGGATTTGGTACCCTTGCGCGGGCCTAATCGTTCGGCGAGCAGCTCAGGGCTGCGGACGATGAGGATGTAGGCCATCCCGGTGACCCAGGCGGCCATGACGCTGATGACGGCCCATCCCTCAAGCCAATCCAGCCGCCCGGCGGAGATAAACAGTGCTGCTCCTGTAATCACCAGTCCCATTGTCTCCCTGACCAGGAAGCGCATGCGCAGCATCTGAGTCGAGGACCGGCTTTCTTCAGCAGTAGGTGTATCCGTTGTCATTTACATATCCTCTTATGGTTATCAGTCGTTGGTGATTGGCTATTGACGATGAACAACATCGCCGGCCGCAGCCAACAACGCATCCGAATGTTCCTACAAAGACATCATAGCAGATCATCGGTGGTAGGCGGATCATGCAAGGGTAGTATTGGGGTAGTATTTGGGGCTGTTGGTGATCGCTCGACCACCTGGTGCTACCTGCCAATGGGAAGGTCGCCAACTCCCGGACGCAGAGCGCCCAGTTATGTATTCCAAGGCAGGTGAACCTAAACTTTCTAATCGGATACTCTGCCTCAATACCTGCGGCATCTCTGGTTACCGGGTTATGCTGTTAAGGCTCATGAGTGTCGGAGCGAGGCTAACGAGGTCATGCGAGCGGTACGCAGATCGTCCGGAGGGTGATGCCGGGATCGACACGAGGAAGATATGGTGAGGATATGAGGAGGATATAGGGAGGATATAGGAAGGATATAGGGAGGAATTAGGCAAGATACGGAATGACTGGATGAGGTACCTTACTTGCCAGGCTCGATCAGGCCCAACTCATGGGCGCGGGCAGCGGCCTGAGTACGCTTGGCAACGGCCAGCTTGCCGAGAATGTTGGTGACGTGCTTCTTGACCGTAAACACCGAGATGACCAACTCGTGGGCGATCTCCGGGTTCGATGCACCGGCGGCCATGAGCTGAAGCACCTCCAGCTCACGTGCGCTGAGCGGCTCGACCAGCTCGCCGTGGAGGGCCCGGGCAGCCGGTACCGGCTCATCGACCGGAAAGGCTGCCAGCAGGCTGCCGGTGTAACCGGGTGCAATGCCGCGCCCGGCGGCCCGGTAGAGCAGGCGAGCCATCGCCGGTCCTTCATCCAGGAAGATACGGACAAAGCCTTCGGGCTCAGCCAGGGCGAGGGCTTCCTCAAGCGCGGCCAGCGCCGGTTCGGCATCGCCCTGGGCCTGGAGGGCCAGCGCCTTGAGGCCCAACAGCTCAATCATGCGCCGGCGCCGCTTGTGCTGCTGCGCGGTTTGGATGAGCGGCTCAAG
>JAFGMS010000417.1 GCA_016927375.1 Anaerolineae bacterium | reverse complement strand
GATTAAGGCAATCTTCCCAACTGTATAAAGTACTTTGCGTTGCACTTCTCGACTGGATACAGATTTCCGCCGCAAAGTACTAGTGGTGGGAATCGTCCAGATAATAGACCAGCGCAACCTCGTCACAGCAGTCCCGGAACGGGCAGGGTTCGCAGTCACGCCACACCTTTTCGGGGAAGCAGGCTACGTCTGCCTGATGGAAGTCGAGGCGTTCGAACAGCGAAACGGCGCGGGTCAGGGACAGCACGCGATGCATTCCCCGCCCGGCAGCCATCTGCACTGCTGCTTTGACCAGGTCGCTCCCCAGTCCGTGTCCTCGATAAGCCCGGTCGACGGCCAACGAGCGTACTTCGCACAAGTCATCATCAAAGAAGACTAGAGACACGCAGCCCACGACGTGATCGCCGTCTGTGGCCACCAGCCAGTTATCAAGTTCCTTGCGGATCTTATCAGGGTAACGCGGGAGCATCTTGCCGGCCCGGACCTCGTACTCGAAGAGCTTCAGGATGGCGTCAATCTCTGTTTCCTGCGGCGTTCGGATCTTTAGATCAACTGTGGTCTTCTTTTGCATTGCCTTGTCCGTGTCAGAGGCTGTACGTGTCTGTGTCAATGATGTTGGTGGTGATAATGATTGCATAGTCCTAATCTCTGATTGTTCGTGTGAGTATCTCAATGAGCTGTTCGATTTCGCCCTTGCCGACGATCAGCGGCGGTAGAAGTCGCAGGACTTTTGGCCCCGCATTGAGGAGGATCACGCCATTTTGGTAGCCGGCCTCGATGAGGGATTTGACCTCCCGGTCCATCTCGATGCCGATCATCAGGCCCAGCCCCCGGACGGCTTTGATATGCAGCGAGCGTATTTCGGTGAGCCGCTTGACAAGCAGGTCTCCCATTGCTGTGACATGTGCCAGCATATCCGGATCGCTGACGCGCCGCAGGACGACCCTGGCGACCTGTGAGACGACCGGTCCTCCGGCGAATGTGCTCCCATGGTCGCCCACCTCGATGACCTTTGCCACCCGGTCAGTCATCAGCGCGGCGCCCATTGGCAGGCCGCCGCCGAGCGCCTTGGCCAGCGTCATCACGTCCGGTTCGACGTCGAAGTGCTGGTAGGCCCACAGCTTGCCCGTCCGTCCGAGGCCACACTGGATCTCGTCGAAGACCAACAGCGCGTTGAAGCGATCGCAGAGTCTGCGCAGGCCCTTCAGGAATTCAGGCGACGCAATGTGAATGCCGCCCTCACCCTGGACCGGCTCGACGAACACGGCGCATGTCTCCGGGCCGATCAGGCTGGCGGCTGCATCGAGATCATCGAATGGGGCCAGGTGGGCATCGCCCATCAGCGGTCGGAAGGGGGCCTGGTACTTCTCTCGGGCGGTGATGGCCAGCGCGCCGATGGTTCTCCCGTGGAACCCCCCTGTGAAGGCGACGACCTGGGTCTTTCCGGGGTGGATGCTGCGGCCGTATTTGCGGGCCAGCTTGATGGCGGCTTCGTTGGCCTCGGCCCCGGAGTTGCAGAAGAACACTTTATCGGCGAAGCTCAGTTCGCACAGTTCGGTGGCCAGCTCTGCCTGGGGCACAGTATGGTAGAGGTTGCAGGCATGGATGAGCGTCTCTGCCTGGGTCCGGATGGCTGCTGCGATCTCCGGGTCGGCGTGACCGAGCGCGTTGACGGCGATCCCTGCGCTAAAGTCGAGGTAGCTCCGGCCTTCGGTGTCGTAGACCGTCATGCCCGATCCATGTGTGAGCACGAAGGGAGCACGCGCGTAGGTCCCGAGTACATGCTCTGCGTCTTTTGTCTTGATGTCTTCCGCTGCTGCCATGGTGCTTATTCCCATATGCGTCTCCTTAAGAACAGTTATGAGGCATGAGCAATGAGTCATGAGTTAAAAACTCGAAGACATGCTGAGTTTCAGGTGCTGAGTACTGAATCCAGATCGTCAATTCTCAATCCCCGATCCCTAACCTCCATTGATGCGTGTACCTCCACCGCTGCGCAGTCCGGCCAGATCGGTAATTGTAACGGCTTGTGCACCGCTTTTCAGTACATCGAGCGCTGCATTCACCTTGGGGATCATCCCGCCATGCAAGGTGCCATCCTCAATTAAGCCATCGATGCGGCTGGATGGCAACTCTGCCGCCACCGATTCGCCGACGTAGACGCCGGGTACATTGGTGATGAAGACCGTGTACGGTGTATGCAGCGCGGCCGCTATCGCGCCGGCGGCGTGATCGGCATTGACATTGTAGCGGCCGTCCGGTCCCGCCGAAATGGGCGATATCACCGGGACGACTTGTTGTTGGCAGCATTCCAGGAGCACCTCCCGGCGCACCCTCACCACGCGCCCTACCCAGCCCATGTCGGCCGACCACGGCTCGACCCACAGCAGCCCCCGGTCGACGCCGCTCATTCCCAGCGCGTCGACCCCTGCTGCCGTCAGCGCGTGGGTGAGCCGCTTGTTGACCTGGCCGGACAGCACCATCTCGACGATCTCCAGGACTACATCGTCGGTGACCCGCTGGCCGTTGACGTACTTCGGTTCGATGCCCAGCTGGTCGAGTAGTTTGTCTACCGTACGCCCCCCGCCATGAACGATGACGCAGGGATGCTTCTGGTTGAGTTCGGCGACGCTCTCGGTGAGTTCATCGATGAAGCCGGGGCGGGCCAGATCGTTGCCGCCCACTTTGATGACCAGGGGAACTTCTTTCATAACAGGCTCCTTGTTTCCGGCAGTCCCCACATCAGGTTGAAGTTCTGGACGGCCTGGGAGGCTGCCCCCTTCAACAGGTTATCGATGGCGACAACCACGATCAGCATCTCCGGGCTGACCGGGGTCAGCGAGATGACAGCTTTGGGTGTGCACACGACGTGTGCCAGTGTGGCGAGCTTGCCAGGCGCCAGAACATCGACGAGCGGCTCGCTTCCGTAGGTATCGACAAAGAGCTGGTGGGCCGTTTCCGCATCGCTCACCTGAACGTAATGGGTCGACAGGATGCCCCGGTCGGTTGGCAGCAGGTGAGGTGAAAACACCATCTGCCCGGGTTCCAGGCCCGCCTTGGCCAGGTTCTGCTCGATCTCGGGAAGATGCCGGTGGGCTCGACCAATATTGTAAGGCGAGAAGTTCCGGCAGACCTCCGCAAACAGCAGGTTTTGCTTGGGCGCTCTGCCGGCTCCTGATGTGCCCGATTTAGCATCAACGATGATCGGTGTGCCGGGCCTGATCATGCCGGAGCGGGCCAGGGGGGTTAGCCCCAGCAGGGTTGCAGCCGCGTAGCAGCCAGGGTTGGCGATGCAGTTCGATGCAGCGATCCTCTCTCGTTCTTCTAACTCAGGTAATCCGTAGAGGGTGGGCAGTAGGTGGGGGGCGGGGTGGGGGACCTTGTACCAGGTCTGGTACACAGCGGGGTCGTCCAGCCGCAAATCGGCGGACAGATCGACGACCTTAACGCCCTGTTCGAGGGCTGCCACTGCAATAGGGGCGGAGGCTGTGTGTGGCAGACACAGGAAGACAGCCTGGACAGCATCGAGTGGGGCGTCGGCCGCTGAGATGAGCGGCAGATCGGGGGCCTGCGGCCAGTTTTCCCGCAGGCTCGTGCCCGCCGACTGCTCGGAGGTCAAGAAAGCGAGCTCGACGTCAGGATGTTGGCTCAGCAGCCGGACGAGCTCAAGGCCGGTATATCCTCGCGCACCATAGATGCCTACTTTTATTGTCATCGTTTCCCTCACCTATCGATCTGCAAGCAAAAACCGCCCCCGGATATCCGGGGGCGGTTCTCTGGGCTGAGCTTTCGCTGCTGCGCCGTCTTACAACACCACTAAGCCGGATCTCCAGGAGGAGTCTGGTAGCTACGACGGATACGGCGCAGAGGCGATAAGAAAATAATCATAGACAAGTAGTTCCTACATAGAATTGCAGGGAGATTACCACGTTCCATTATTGTTGTCAAACTGCGTTGTTGTCACTTGGACATGCAAAGAGAGGCTGGTTTTCCTGGCTCATGTCAGGATGCTAGTGCAGTTGGGTGCAAATAGAACCAGAGTTGGGATACGTATCTTGCCCAACTGCTTAAGTATTTCGGGCAAGCCATGACTATGGGTTTACTTACGCCCCGAAATACTAGAGTCCATAAATCTCGCTGTATTTGGTCGTGAGATAGTCGACGTACGGCTCCCAAAGGAGCGTGCTGCCGGTCACGCGCTGGGCCAGCTCATCGAAGGTGAACTTCTTGCCATGCTGGTGGATCTTATCCCTCTGCCAGGAAAGAACAGAGTCGAACTGACCGCTCTCGATCTCGGCAACAACCTTGGGGTTATCCTTCTTCAGTTGCTCCCAGAGCTGGACGGCGAAGATGCTGCCCAGTAGATAGTCTGGGAAATAACCAAAGTATCCCGAGGACCAGTGGACATCTTGCAGCACGCCGTCGCTGTCGGTTGGCGGCGTAATGCCCAGATATTCCTCCATACGGGCATTCCACTCTTCAGGCAGGTTCTTCACTTGTACCCTATCGTTGATGAGGTCGTTTTCCAGATCGAAGCGTAACATGATGTGCAGGCCATAGGTCACCTCATCGGCCTCGACACGGATCAGCGAGGGCTCGGATTTGTTGAGGGCCCGGTAGAATGCCTCCAGGTCTGTGTTGCCAAGCTGCTCAGGGAAAGCTTCCTGGAGCCTGGGGTAGAAGTAATGCCAGAAGGGATGGCTGCGCCCGATGATGTTCTCGTAAAAACGCGACTGAGACTCGTGGACGGACATCGATGTGCCTTCAGCCATCATGCCTGCCCTTCCCAATCCCAGGCGATACAGGGCTGGATCGGTTCCCTGTTCATATAAGGCGTGGCCGGCTTCGTGAATGGTGCCCATCAAGGCGCTAGGCATATAGTCGGCTGTTACACGCGTGGTGATGCGCACATCGTCTCGCGAGAAGTGGATGGTGAAGGGATGGGCCGTAAGGTCGAGCCGGCCGCGCTCGAACGAGTAACCCAGCCGGGTGACAACCTGGCGTCCAAACGCCATCTGTGCGTCCGGATCGAAGTGCTGGTGCAGAACACTGTCGTCAACAGCATCACGATGTGCGGTGATCCCCTTTACCAGATCGATGATTTTGGGTTTGAGCGGTGTAAAGACAGCCTCGATCTGAGTGCTGGTCATGCCCGGCTCGTAGACATCAACAAGTGCATCATACAGATTGTCGGGTGGGTCAAAGCAGGCAGCCAGCTGCTTCTGCAAATCGATGGTTTTTTCAAGCCAGGGAAGGAAAAGACCGAAGTCATTCTCCTTTCTGGCCTTTTGCCAGTTCTGCTGCGAGAGAGATGCGGTGCGGGAGATTTCCTCGACCAGATTCTGGGGAACACGGATAGCCTTGTCGTACTCGCGCTGCGCTACCCTGATCAAGGAAGCGTTGTCCGAGTCATAATCAAGCTGATCGGCATATGCGGCAAGGTCCTCTAGCAACTTGCCAACTTCCTCATCGACAAAATACTGGTGAGCGAGCGATGCCAGTGTGCCCATTTGGTCGGCGCGTGCCTGGCTGCCGCCCTCCGGCATATATGTCTCCATGTCCCAATGGAGCACACTCTCGGCACTACGCAGATCGGCGACACGGTTGAGGCGATTTTTCAGTTGCTGGAGTTTCTCTTCCATAAGCGTTCCTCTGCAGTTAAAAGGTAGCAAGAGATGGTGAGTGGGGGTGTTGATTGCTGCCGATCAAAAAAACCGAAGGAGCCAACCCCCTCGGCGGTCTAATTTGTTTCCGAGAGGCGACGACCGGATTCGAACCGGTGAATGGAGGTTTTGCAGACCTCTGCCTTACCACTTGGCTACGTCGCCACACTTTTCTTAGAAAAAAGGGAGGGGGATTTACTAGCCTCAATCCCCCTCAGAGCGGGCGATGGGATTCGAACCCATGACCTTCTCCTTGGCAAGGAGACGTTCTACCGCTGAACCACGCCCGCATTGACAAGCATT
>JAFGMS010000416.1 GCA_016927375.1 Anaerolineae bacterium | reverse complement strand
TGTAAGTGATTGTGGCGTATGGATTCCCGCTTTCGCGGGAATGACAGAATTGGCGAAGACCGGTTATGCTGAGGCTTGTGATAGCAGCAGGCACATACAAAGCGCAAAGCTTTTAACTCGTTGCTCATGACTCATTGCTCGTTGCTATTTTCAAGGGAGTGGCTCATGAGCCAAGGCTCACCAACGGGGATGAAAATAGCAGCGGCTTGTAAGTGATTGTGGCGTTTGGATTCCTGCTTTCGCGGGAATGACAGAATTGGCGAAGACCGGTCATGCTGAGGCTTGTGATAGCAGCAGGCACATACAAAGCGCAAAGCTTTTAACTCGTTGCCCGTGCCTCATTGCTCGTGACTCGTTGCTCGTTGCTATTTTCAAGGGAGGCATCGATGAATATCTTCATCAGTTACCGTCGCAAGACCTGGCCTTTTACGCAGCGTCTGGCTGAGAGGCTGCGAGCGCGTCTGGGCGCAAAGGTGTTTGTCGATACAGACAGCATCGATGATGATGATTTCGATGAGAGCATCCTGAGACATCTGCGCAGCAGCGATGTGTTTGTGCTGGTCGTTTCGGAATATACCTTTGCCCCAGAACGGATAAATCGGGAGAGTGACTGGGTGCGGCGCGAAATCAGGGAGGCGTTGAAGCTTGACCTGACCATTGTGCTGGCCATGATAGATGGCTGTACACCACCCCCTCCCGATCAGCTTCCTGATGATATTCGCGAGATAACGACGAAGCAGGGAATCGAGTTCTATTCCGTGTACTTCGATGCAGGGGTTGAGGAGTTGGCGAATTTCACCCGGAAGGTGCTGCGGCAGCGCGGACGACCGCTGTGGCTTCGCAGGTGGGGCTGGATGGGCGGCGCGGCAGCCGTCGTGGGATTAGTGATCGTCGGGCTTATCGTTGGGGACGTCATCCCGATAGGCGGCGGAGATTGGGAACCAACTGTCGATACAACAGAGCCGACAGCTGAGGTTACGGAACTGGTACCTGAAACGCTACACCCTCCCACAACCGAGGCACCGTTCCCATCACCCACTGAGAAGTTCACGCGCAACGCGGACTGGACACCGCAGATCAAGGAGCTTGACGGCGTGGCAATGGTACTTGTGCCCGTGGGGTGTTTCATGATGGGCAGTGATGATGGTAAGAGCGATGAACATCCTGCTCATGAGCAGTGCATCAATCAACCTTTCTGGATCGACCTGACCGAGGTCACCAATGCACAGTATGGCTCAACAGGCATGTTCACAGGCGACAACCAACCACGCGACTCGGTGAATTGGTTCGATGCCGCCGGACATTGCGAAAACCGGGGTGCTCGACTACCTACCGAAGCCGAGTGGGAATATGCTGCACGCGGGCCGGACAATCTGATTTATCCCTGGGGCGACGGCTTCACCAGCGCCAAATCGATCAACTACACATATTCGGGTGAACAGACAGCAGAGGTAGGCAGTAAACCCGAAGGAGCATCATGGGTAGGAGCACTCGATATGAGTGGTAACCTGTGGGAGTGGGTCAGCACGCTCTACCAACCTTATCCCTATCGCAATGATAGGCGGGAGAGCACAGTTGACCAAACCAACCCACGAGTATTGCGAGGGGCTTCATGGGGTAACCCTGTATCCGATGGGCGCACCAGCTTTCGTTACAGAGATACGCCATCCAGCAGAACTATGTACTTTGGATTCCGGTGCGCGCGCGATTGGTCACCTACCGATTGAGCTGGCCTAGCATCCGCAACTGCACTAATACTCAACGTAATCTGTGCCATACGGGAAACGCTGCGGCCTTGACAGCATCTTGTTGGCTTCGTCATCGTTTATAAATCGCTCTGCGTTGGGGTTCCAATGCAGCTTTTTTGGCAGTTTCATGGCTATCTGACTCAGAAGGCAGAACGAGCAGGAGCGATGGGCGATTTCGACAGGCGCAATTGGCGGTTTGCGTGATCGAATACTATCCAGCCAGTTCCGGTGCTGCTCCGGGCTCTTATCGATATGTATCTCATCCGGCCCGATTACCGATTTCAGGATCTTGGGATCGCCGGCTTCCAGGGCAATTGTTTTTCTCTCCTGGAAGCCAGGATCGGAAGCGGTAACAGCCTCTTCGCCGCGCGAGACGAATATCCAGCCTTCACTACCAATAAAGCGTATTCCGTTCGGAAAGCTGTCCGCTATATCCATGATCACGCCGCTGGCATACTTGGCCCGAACATGAAAGTGTCCGTGCACATCCCATAACCCCGTAGTTGGAAACTCGGCCTTGCCTTCAATTTCGACCGGACCTGTATATTCGCTGTCCATTCCCCACTGAGCCGTATCGATGTGGTGCGCCCCCCAACCGGTGATCATCCCGGCGCCAAACTGCTCGCAGCGCATCCACCCTGGCCGGTCATAACTGTCCTGCGGATGCACTCTCTTCTCAGTGTAATAGACGTAAGGCGTCGAGCCCAGCCACATCTCATAATCGAGGTTCTCAGGCACAGGCATCTCGGGCTCGATATCACCCGCCGGATCGATCATCAACCCGACCTCTACGTGTGTGATCTCACCAATCCTGCCGTTGCGAACCAGCTCAACGGCTCGATGAAACTGCGGCCAGGGATCGAGTGAGCGCTGTTGGGCTCCAATCTGGAATATTCTGCCCGTCCGGTGAAAGGCATTACTCATCTGCCTTCCTTCCCGTATCGTAAGAGAGGCCGGTTTTTGCAGATAAACATCCTTGCCCGCCAGTGCTGCCTCGATTGCCGGTTGGGCATGCCAGTGATCGGGCGTAGAGATGATGACGGCATCGATGCTCTTATCATTGAGCAGCTCCCGATAGTCCTGAAAGACACCTATCTCTACCTGGCTTTCACCCCGATTCTTCCTATACCAGGTTTCGATCCACTGCTTACCATCATTGGCTCGCTTGATGTCCACATCGGCCACGGCAACAACACGTACGTCTTCGTGCCTGATGGTCAAAGGGAGATCATGCCCCTCTGCGATCCGGCCAAACCCGATCTGGGCGATGTTGATCCTGTCGTTTGGAGAGAGATACTTAGGAATATTGGTATCGGTCATCAAATTCATCCTTAGTCATTGCCCAGATGTCCCAACCTGGTGGCCTGAGATTGAGCCTTCAGAGCCAGTTCCGAGGCCAGGAAACAGTGAGCTTGAGACATGGCAGTCTCGGTCCGGTTGATGATATCATGTACCAGTTGGGAACCGTAAGGCAGCTCTACGTCCTTACAGTCTATATATTGTACGCCTTTATGATCGACCAGGAACAGGTGATTGTCACCATCACGCCCGGCGATATCGGTGTATTTCCGCAGCTCGATGTAGCCATCAGTGCCCAGTATGAACAGGCGGCCGTCACCCCAGACGCCCAGGCCATCCGGTGTATACCAATCGACCCGAATATAGCCTGTACCCCCGTTTCCGCGCAGCATCAGGTCGCCGAAGTCTTCGAACCCCGGGTGCTCAGGGTGTTTGAAATTGCCTACCTGCGAGGCAACCACTTCGGCCTCGGTAGAGCCGGTGTAGAACAAGAACTGATCGACCTGGTGGGAGCCTATATCGGCGATGATGCCGCCATATCGCTCGGGGCGGAAGAACCAATCGGGGCGAGCGTGGAGCCCGGTACGGTGTGGGCCAAAGCCGGTTGTCTGTATGACCTTGCCGATGGCGCCGGCCTGCACCAGCTCTCCGGCTTTGACTGCCGCCGGCACGCTGAGGCGCTCGCTGTAAGAGACAGAGTAGATGCGCCCGGTCTCGGCCTGGACACGACGTACCTCGGCCAGCTGCTCCAGGCTGACGAAGCCCGGCTTATCGCTCATGTAATCTTTGCCGTGCTGCATGGCGCGAATGCCCAGCGGCGCACGCTCGTCCGGGATGGCAGCGCCGGCAATCAGGTGGATCGATTCATCTTCCAGGATTTCCTCGGCGCTGCTTGCCTGCCGGGCTTGCGGATAGGTTGAAGTAAATCCGGCGATCAGGTCGGCCTCTGTTGCATAGAAAGCAACCATCTCAGCATTAGCCCCGAGCAGCAAGTCAGCCTGTCCGTAGATGTGAGGATGATTGATACCAATAACGCCGAACCGCACTTTGGGGTGAGAGGTCACTGCTGTCTCCTTTTTTCGAGGTAGAACGACGCTGAATTCTTTACCAGTATTACACTGCATTTTGAGGAGGGTCAAGCCGGGTTGGGGTTCAATGCGACAGGAAATAAAAAAACGTCTTGTTCACAACAAGACGTTTTCACTCAGGCTCCTGCGGCTGGATTCGAACCAACAACCCTCCGGTTAACAGCCGGATGCTCTGCCGTTGAGCTACGCAGGAATACTGGCCGGAATTATAGCGTGCACCTTTTACGAAGTCAACAACATATTAGCTCTATTTTGTGGAGTCTTTTCGCAGGAAAACTGTCTGAGCAACCAGCTGCTCTGCCAGAGTGCGCGCCAGCTTCTTGTAAAGCGTGGCAGCAATATGTGGGTCCGATTCTTCCAGAGCCTTGACCGTCTCAAGCGTGATTTTGAGGACCCGGAGATCCGTTCCTGCTACGACTGTTGCAGAACGGGGCTGCCCCATCAATAGGCCAAGCTCTCCAAAAGACTGGCCCGCCGGGATGATGCTCGTGGATTGCTCTTCACCTGTTTGCGGGTCGTTGGTTAGTGCCAATGCGTACCCATCAACGACCAGATACATGCTGTCGGCCGGCTCACCCTGCTCGAAGATAGTTTCCTGGTTTTTGTAGTGCTGCTCTATGCTTCTGGCCTGTAACCCTTCAAAAGCTTCATCACCCTCTACACGCCAGCTTACTTCCCAAAACTCGGGTTCGGTTGCCATGCCGGTTCTCCTGCGCTTCACCACAGATCGTCATTGCCAGCACACACTAGTGCAGTTGGGCATAAATAGACCCAGGGTTAAGAGACACATCTTGCCTAACTGCCAAAGGATGTAAGTCCTCAGTGTTCTCGGGACAAGCCATAACTATGGGTTTACTTACGCCCCGAAATACTAGACTACAACGAGGTCTCGGAACACACAAGTAGCGTAACCACTAGTACTTTGCGGCGGAAATCTGTATCCAGTCGAGAAGTGCAACGCAAAGTACTTTATACAGTTGGGAAGATTGCCTTAATC
>JAFGMS010000415.1 GCA_016927375.1 Anaerolineae bacterium | reverse complement strand
TTTGTCTACGACAAATCGAAAGACGCGAGAGTTGATCGTGTCCAGCAGAATTCGGGTATCGAATGCCGCCACCTGAATGCCGTCGAGATGATTCTTGGGGAGTGCGTTCAAGAGCTTGGTGACGCCTTCGGTGGGGCGGAAGCCACGGGTTGGGGAGCCGACCACCAGAACGTCCAGCCCATGCATCTTGTCGATCGTCACCTGTCCAACCGGCAGCGTGTCAGCATTACCTTGTGCGCCAAGCGCCTCTCCGATAGCGTGGGCGATCTTCTCCGTGTTGCCAAAAACCGAGTCGTAAATGACTAGAGCGTTCATGGAACTACCTCCTTTTCTACTTTTAACTGTGCTTTGCCAAGGCGGAACAGATCCCATGCCAGCATGGGGTACCAGATGAGATAGAACATCATGAGAATTGAGAAAAATGCGGGAACGGCTGTTACGAATGGATGGATGAGATGCTGCGCCAGGTCGAAAGCGTTGCCCAGCAGGCCGCTGATGGCGGTTACCTTGCTGAAATCTTTGCTGCGCAGCATCACCAGCGAGATGATCACGCCGCTGCCCTGCAAAAGAATGCCCGTCACATACGAACCGGAGCTGTTCCACCACCCGGCTGCGATCACGGCATCGCCCGCCGCCAGGAATTGAGCGCGCTGCGCCTCGCTGCCCGCCGCGGCATAGAGATCGCCCAGGTGCAGCAGAGCAAAGGTGGATTCGCTCGCGAAGCTTAGGGCAACGGCAATCACGGTGAACAGGGTGGCGAACAGAGTGGGGATAGGCTTCACGCGCCACAGGGCAAGAAAGAGTGCCGGAAAGTTGCCCAGATACAAACCGATCAAAATCAGCAGCGGGAGATCCATACGTACCAGACTTGCCAGCCGGCTGCTCTGCTGAACGGCGAAGAACTCCTCAGCGCTGGTGATGCGTGGGCCAAGCACCGCCACCACAATCGTATAGGCAGCGATAACGACCAGTTGCAGCAGGGAAGCCACCGCTCCAACGGTGTAGAGGTTATTCCAGCGCGTGTCGGTGATCTGAGGTTTGTCAAGGTGAGACATCGATTTCTCCTGGTTGAAAGGGGTATTTTCCCTGGAAGATTCGCTGCTGTTTCAACGAGTGCCTGCCGCGATTTATTCGGTTTGCCGGGATCAGGCGGGCCATTTCAAGATCAGCACTACGATCACAATTGCCAGGTTGATGAGTATCCCAACGCCACCCTGATTATCCAACGCCTGGAATTTCCCATCCCAGGACAGGATGTAGATAGCGGCAGATAACACAGCCGAACCCACTGCCACCAGTCGCCACCAATCCTGTGTCATGAACAATCCCACGCCGCCAACTATGAAGCCGAGCGTGACCAGAACCAACAAGATACTCACCAGCAATCGGGTCATATCAGTGCCAAGAAGCTTTGAGCAGGCCCATGAGCCATCAGGCCAGGTCATGTCGGGCTGAAGCTCAAACAGCCGCTGGCTTTGTCCGGTGTAGAGCAGATGTACAAGGGCATGCAGTATCAGGAAGATCCCCAGGATGATTGTTTGCATCGAAGCACCTCTCTCACAACAATTCCGGCGCGAGCAGAACAATATTGCCGATCACCTGCCCGCTTTCCAGAAGCTCATTGGCCTTTCCGGCTTCCAGGATAGGGAACTTCGCCGCGATGACTGGGCTGATTTTGCCCTCGCCGAGCAGGTCGAACAGCGCGGCCCAATCTTCCAGGAAGGGACGGCGATCCAGATAGGACGCACCCGTGCCGTAAAGCTTGAGCGCCCTGCCATTGGGCAGCAGGTTGAGCAGGATGAGCCGACCAAAAAGGCGCAGCAGGCCGGAAAGACTAAAGGGATTGGCGTAGCTTACCCAAACGCCGCCACGCCTCAGCAGGGAAAAGCCTTGCGGAAGGTAATCTCCGCTCATGCCATCGAAGACGGCATCCAGGCCACCCGGCTCCAACTGGCGGATGACCGCGACGAAGTCCTCGGTGTGGTAGTCAATCGGCGTTGCGCCGTACTCAGCCAGGATGGCATGTTTGCTTTTGGAGGCCAGCCCATACATCTTGAGGCCTGCTATCCGGCCCAACTGTAGGAAGGCCGTGCCGATGCCGCCGCTGGCGCCGATGATCAGCACGGTATCCCCGCTCTTGACCTTCGCCGAGCGGTGGAGCGTCTGGTAGGCGACGATATAGTTCAGGATGAGCGGAACGACCTCCGCCGGGTCAAGTGCAGTTGGCACGGGGATTAGCTTTTTCTCAGGCAGATAAACGTATTCGGAATAGCCGCCATAGGCAGTTAGTGCCGCTACCCGGTCACCCACCTTTGCCTGAGTAACACCCTCCCCCACTGCATCTACCGTTCCGACAATGGAATACCCTGGCGTGAACGGGACTTTAGCTGGGAAAGGAGAACGCCCATAACGGGCTTCGACATCCGGCAAGGATACCGACGTAGCCAGGGTTTTAATGCGTACTTCTCCGGCAGCAGGCGGGCGCAGCTCGTTCTCGACGATTTGCAGCACTTCCGGCCCACCCCGCCGGGTTGCGACGATGCTCTTGTATTTCATGAGTTCCTCACCAGCAGATAAGCGATCAGCACCATCGCAACAACCATCACCACCGGTGCGATCCGGTGGATGGTGAGCGCGAGCGTGTACTCCATCTTGCCCATGCTCATCAGCGCCCCGCTAGCAAACAGTGCGATGATGCACAGCCCTGCCAGGACAAGCAGCACGATGATCAGCGCCAGTGAATCGGCACCCTTGAGTATTTTAGAAAACTGGATAACCGCAATGACAACTGTGCCCAGGGCGATCAGCTTATGGACGTTGAAGAGAGCGCTGTTGTACGGCTTGCCCAAATGGCTCAGCCAGAAGCCAAAACTCAGTGTCAGAACCAATAGAATTCCGGGAATGGTGAATTTCGAGAGCGTGTCCATGTGAAACTCCAAAGTTGCATGACTATTGCGCAGCAGGATTCCGTGCCAGCTGGAACAACCTGCGAGCGATCAGGATATACCAGGCCATGCTGAGCAGCCCACCAAACATGGCAAGTGCCATCGTTACGTTGCTTAAGCCTGCTATAAACGACGAAAGGAATTCGAAGATTGCCAATATTCCAAAGCCCAACATTCCCGCGTAGGCGCTGGCTTTGCTGAAGATCCCGCTGCGCAGCATCACTATCGAAATCACGATTCCGGCGACTTCTGCCAGAATGAAACCCAGGAAAGTGCCGGGTGTGTGGCTCTGGCCAACCGAGAGCATGGCCTGTCCTGCCGCTTCGATGACGGTACGCTGTGCGTCCGTTGCGGCTGCAGCGTACTGGTTGCTGAGGGCAAGCATGGGGAAGGCCCGGTTGGTTGCCAGGAAAACGCCTATCCCCAAGAAGGAGATGATCATTGCAATGGCAGCATACGGTTTGTGGCGATCCTGCCTGTGAGCTGCGTAAAGTGCGAAGTACGTCAGTATTGCCAGGACATCAAGCATGATGTTGAGTAGCCCCATATTACGAAGCCCCATGAACCAGTTTTCATCAAAGAGCCAGAACCAGTCCAGGACGGTTTCGCAAGACACATTTCCCCCCGGTAGGAACGTGATGGCAATTTCCAGCACTCCTACCAGCACTGCGCCTATAGCAGCTGCCCCGCCGATATGGTAGATACGGCCCCACAGGGCTTGATTGTTCTCGCTGTTCGTCATTCTAGTTTCCTTCTCCGGGTTGGCCGGCTGCATCGTGAGCATAGCCCGTGTAGACCGATAACGGCAGCATGGTCAGAATCAACAGTAGGCCAAAATACATAACGCTCTTCAGAAAATCGTTGAAGAAGGTGCCCACCGGGAACTGCCCGAGCAGCCATACCATCAGCACCACCAGCGGCCAGGGCCATAGCCTTGCTGCGAAACGGGTGACGCTTCCGGGTCCGCCTGTCAGCGGCTTGTTGATCTGCGTCCCGGCCGCCCCGCCGATAATGCCAATCAGGGGCGGGAAAAGGCCGCCCCCAAACAGCAGCAGGGCAACCGAGAGCAGGATCAGAACCAGCCCGCCGTGTTTGCGCTGCACGAAACCTGCCGACCAGACCATGATGAGCAACCCAATAATCAGGGAGAGGATGCCGGAGATGAGGAAGCTGGGCAGGACCGTCATGGCAGGCTCGCAGGCATTCCAAGCTTCTTCAGGAACGCAAGGCGGCCCCATCGAGACGATCATGAGCCCATCAGGGCGGGTATTGCCTTGCAGGATTTCGAAATACCCATGTTCCAGGCCGGCAATTCCGGCAACAGCTCCCAGCCATGATGCAACAGCTCTTGTAGCCTTTCTCATCGCATCCTCCTAATTCTTGGCAGGGGTCTTCAGGCCACCGACGATCAATGAAGACCAGGAGGCAATGGCATCCCAGTCGCGAAAGTCGCCGGCCGGCGCTTTGACGTTGTTGAGAATCCACTTCTCAAAGAAGTTCAGCCTGTCCACGTTTATGTAGCCGTGAAAGACGGCGATGTCGCGTGGTTGGATGCGGTCGGCAATGGGTTGCTGTCCGGCAGGGAAGCGCCAGCCGTTCATCATCTCGACCGGATCGCCTTCACCGGTAGGCCCGCTGGAAAACAGCCACACCGCT
>JAFGMS010000414.1 GCA_016927375.1 Anaerolineae bacterium | reverse complement strand
TTTTACCCTCGTTTTGCCTGTCGAAACCGTAACTTTCTGTTCAAAAGCCCCCGCTAGTCCTACTCGCCAGGAATCATTGCTCTTCTTCAAATGGGGACGACTTCGTTTGTCGATTTCGGGGGCGTATTCTTGCACCCAGCGGAAGAGGGTTGTATGCACCACCCCTAAACCTCTTTCTGTCATCATTTCTGCCAGGTCACGATAACTAAGCGCATATCTCAAGTACCACCGCACACAGGTCAGAATGATTTCGGCTTCGTAATGCCGCCATTTGAACGGGTTTCCCATGCTTATCACTTCGTTTTATACTGGATCGGGGGTCGAAGTAACAGAGCTTACCTGCTCCTGTTATTTTTGCAACAGAATCGATACCCCCACTTACCGACAATATCATGCTCGTCCAAGGGAGATTCTGATGGCACGAGAAGAAACTGCATCTTCACAATCGCAACCACAACCCCTTCCCTATTCTTTGCAAAAAACTATAGCACTGTGGTTTATTGCCACACTCCCAATGGTGCTGCTGGCGTGGCTGGCAGTTCCTATCTTGATTCCCCATCTCAACTTGCCCTCAGCCATCGGCTACTGGCTGATCTTGCTACCTGGTATGGTGTGGCAGTGTGCTCTGGCTCTCTGGCTGATACGGCATGAGGCGGGCAACCTGCGCTGGGGGACCATCTACAAACAGATCGGGCTCACGGCACCTCGCCATCCCCGCACTGGTGAGCAGCGCTTTCGTCTGTCGTGGCGGGCACTGCCCCGCTTCTTGCTTATGATGCTGATACTTTTGCTGGAAGGATTGTCAGGGCTTAGCCTCATGCTCACCATTCTCCGTGTCTGGCCAAGTGACATCCTGTTCCAACTTGCCAGGGGGTTGCGCGGCTATACTCAGCTGACTGACTTGGTCGATCCTCGGCTGGCAGGTCGCTGGGATATGCTTGTGCTTGTGATGGTCGGGTGGATATTCTGCGCATTGCCATCTGAGGAGCTGTTCTATCGAGGCATACTGCTTCCCCGAATGGGAAATCGATTGGCCTGGCTGGGCAACGCTATCCTCTACAGTCTATCCTATCTGTATCGTCCATGGGCGATACCCTTCCGATTTGTTGAAGCAATCCTGATCGCCCGACCCACACAGCGACTGCGAAGCATGTGGTTAGCAATTATCATACGGAGCGCCGAAGGCGTAATGATTCTGACTCTGCTGCTGGTCGCTATTGCTGCTCCGGCACTTGCCCCAATCCCAGCTGATGTCCAGTTCCCTAATATCACTCTACATCCTGATCCAGCCGACTATTTCTCGGCCCGTGGCACTCTGGATGCGATACCACACTACCAGGGCAACGGCTATCCTTTTTCGGTAGATTTGCGCCATTATGATATCTCACACCTCGATCTGCGCAGCGCAATGGCCGATCTGGAATACGCTGATTTCGATACGGAGACAACCTGGCCACCCGCTGCGCAGCTTCCCTCAGATTTCGATCCTGCTGTCATAGCAGAAACCAGCAAAAACCCTGGGTTGGGAGTTCGTGCCTTACATGAGCGCGGCATCACAGGCCAACATGTCGGCATTGCCATCATCGATCAGCCACTGCTGACCGAGCACCAAGAGTATGCCGAGAGGTTGATGTGGTACGAGGATTTGTTTCCACTAGGATCACCGATGGCTGCCCAAATGCACGGCCCAGCTGTTTCCTCTATTGCGCTTGGCAAGACAGTCGGTGTTGCGCCGGAGGCGGATCTTTACTACTTCAGTGTTGGCAGCAGCCAGAATTTCCATTATCACGCACGCGCTGTGCGGCGAGCCCTCGAAATCAACCAGCATTTACCATCAGATCGCCAGATCCGAGTTATGTCGCTGTCGACTGGGTGGATGCCGCAATATGTGGGCTATGACGATATGGTCAGCGCTGTTACCGAAGCCGAAGATGCTGGAGTGCTAGTGCTGAACGTCGACAGCGGTGGCCTGGCAGGATTGGCTCGCCATCTCAATGCTGATCCCGATGACTTCACCTCGTACGAGCCTGGCATATTTTGGGCCGACAGCTACTATGGAGGAAATTGGTTCATCAAGGATATGTTGCTGGTACCGATGGACTCTCGTACGGTGGCTGGACCAGGCAGTGCAGCTGAATACGAGTTCGGGCGTATCGGTGGCATGAGCTGGGCAGTTCCCTATCTCGCTGGTGTGTATGCATTGTCCGCTCAGGTTGACCCAGCCATCACGCCTAACCGATTCTGGACGCTGGCCCACGATACAGGTCGCACTATCGAAGTTGAGCATGACGGCAAGATATTTTCGCTGGGGAAGATCGTCGATCCGGCTGCGCTGATCGCCGCTCTGGAATAGCTACAAGCAGAGTATAGGCCAAATCCGCTTAACTGAACCAAACCATACGCTAACAAGCCTCACAGAAGAAATCGGCATGTTGGGAAAGTTAGAAGCTCGCCACACAAATCCTGGCTAGGCCGGCATTGGAGTAGGGGGTAGGCATTGCTAATTGCCTTTATCACTTGCTATTTAGCGTGTTCGGTACAAAGTCTACTGGCCAGAATCTTTCCCCATCTTTCCTGGTTCTTACAGCTATGATACTCTCTTGTTATTGTGTCTCAGCTGAAAGATCTAGAGAGTAGGGAGGAGAAATGACGGAAAAGAAGTTGATCGGGTATTACATAATAGCAAGTGCCGTTATCTGGGGAGTTGTGATCATCGGCTGTGCCTCAGGCCTGAAGGGTACCACCTGTTATGACAAGATCAGTCCCATCTTGATTGGAGGAGCTGTCGCTCACTTGATATTTGTTTGGGGGCCGTTGGCAAATCAATTCCGCCAAGCCAAAGAATAGAGAGAACTGCGCCAAGCACGTTTTCAGTAGGGCGACATATCAAGCCTCGTCTAGGCTGGCATTGTGGAGCAGGGGTAGCGTTTGCTAACTGCCTTTATCACCTGCCATTTGCGGTGTCAGAGGTGACCTTCTTTCCCAAATGTGGTTGAGGGGTATGGGCATCACCCGAAAGCACGGTCAACCGAGAATGGGTCGTATTCAGTCTTTACCCCTGATAGCCCTTATGGCAAGGATGTCTTTCCCAGCCACCCGAATCTCATTGATCAGAGCATTTGTATCCTGCTCGCGTTTGGGCAACAATTTCATAAACCAGCATTTGATCTCGGGATTCTCTGCACACCCCCCAAAACAGTCCAATTTCGGATAACATTCTGCCAAACAGACGGAATGACCGCGTTGGGTCTCTGTACCCAAAGCTCGCTCCGACCCCCGTGCACGAACAGACTCTATACGTGAATTCTGAGAATTTGGGCGCTTTTGAGGGGGCGTGCAAAAAAGGCCAATCTCCGTTTGCGCCGCAACTTGCACCTCAATTTCTACCACTTACCTAGCCTTTTCAACGAGTTATCTGTGACAGACAATACACAGCCTCTCACCATGATATGATGCAAACTGCTTGGGCTGGATAACAAAACATCACAGACTTCACGAATCTCATATGGAATCAGGCCCGGTATCTTTCTGTTCACTGAGTTTCTATCTTAAACAAGGAGAGTCAGACAATGTTTTCAATGCACACACGTAGGAGAATCGTTCAAGTATCAGCTGTACTGCTGGGGGTGGGCACAGCGCTGCTGCTGCAGCCCACTGTCAACACCCGGGCGGCGGTACCAGGTGCGGCTGGTGCGCCAATTATCATTGCGGGTGACGAAACGGAGATAATTGACGTATTCGGTGTTAACTCTAAACCAGCGTGGCAGGCAAAGAAGCTGGAACACTTTCCAGGAAAATTCACAATCGATGACCGTATCGCCGTGGGTGACGTTAACGGTGATGGTGTCGACGAGATCGTCGTTGCAGGCGATGTCACACAAGACATTGATATCTTCGATCTGACAGGCATTCACCTCAAAAACTTTCAGAGCAGTTTTACCAAAGACGATGGCCTTGCCGTGGGGGACATCGATGGCAATGGAATCAGCGAGATTATCATTGCTGGCAACAAGAAACACATGATCGACATCTTTGATAAGGACGGTAACAGGCCGTATCCTGCCTTCTATGGGAACTACTACACGGGTGATGGCTTTGCCGTGGGTGATGTCAATGGTGATGGTTGGGATGAGATTCTCGTTGCTGCTGGTAACAACTTACACACCATTGACATCTTCGATTGGAAAGGCGACTACGTAGTGGAACCAGTCAAGGTGGTTTACTACTCCGCCGGTTTTGGCTTCGCCGTGGGTAATGTGAATGGGACTGGCCCTGAGGAGATCGTCATCGGCCAGATCGGGTCAGACTTGATCTATGTACTTGACATGACAGGAAAAGTCCTAAAGTCCTTCCCTGGGTACTATACCGAAAATGATGGCTTCGCTGTGGGCGATGTCGACGGGAACGGGATCGATGATATTCTCGTTGCTGGTGACAGGGGACATGTCGTCGACATCTTCAACATGCAGGGCACCCCGTTGTATTCCTTCGACGGGGACTTCACCGAAAATGATGGCTTTGCTGTAGGCACGATGCGGTATCCTGATAAAGACGGCGATGGGCTGCTGGATCATTGGGAGACCGATGGGCTCGACGTTGATAACGACGGGTTTGTCGATGTAAATCTTCCCGCAATGGGGGCCAGCCCCGACCATCAGGACGTGTTCCTAGAACTGGACTATGTTACCGGCCAGGCTCCCTCGAGACAAGATATCCAGGCCATGAAGGCTGCCTTTGCTGCTGCACCGGTTGACAACCTGGATGGGTTACCCGGCATTAGACTGTGGGTTGATACTGGCTCCCTGGTCGACTGGACAGCATACGAAGGCGCTCCGCTCAATACCTGTCTGGATGGCCTGGACAACAACGGCAATGGTCTCGTCGATTCTGCGGAGACTACCTGCCAGAATATGGTAGGCCAGCATAACTACCTCGAGACGGCAGTAGAAGGAGGTTGGGGAACTTGCGATAATGGTTTCGACGACAATGGGAATGGGCTGATCGACGTCACCGACCCGGCCTGCCTGGTGGGGGACAACCTGGGTGGTGGAAACGCTATTACGCTTCCGGTAGGGTGCCTGGACAGCGTCTTCTATAGCGCCAAGAAGCTCAACTTCTCGCCTGCCCGCGCCCGCGTGTTCCATTATGCGATCAGCGGGAGCTCCGTGAACAACACCTCGTGTAAAGGCGGGCGTGCCGAGATTGGCGGCAATGATTTTGTCGATTTCAATCACGATGCCGGCACTATCATGCACTTGCTGGGCCACAACCTGAACCTGCGGCATGGAGGCGATGACGATAACAGCTGCAAGCCGAACTACGTGAGCGTGATGAACCACGATCTCCAGCTTGGCATTCCCCAGGTCGGAGGGGGACTAATCGTTGACTACTCAGGGCCACGCTCCAGCAGTGGGCGCGGGTTGGCGCCGCTTCTAAAGCTTGTCGAGAACGATCTCAGCGAAGCGATCATCCTCGATCCCACTGACCTGTCCAATCGCTTCATCTTCGTGAATATGCTGGGGCAGAAAGTACAGTCACCGCTCAACGGCGACGTCACTGGAGATGGCGTGGTCGATGGCATAGATTGGAATGGCGATGGCAGCTTTACCGGATCAACCCTTGTGATAAACATTGATACGAGCGATACCGGTGGCCATCTCCCTCAATGTACCAATGGATCCTTCAATAGCACTCTGGTTGGGCATGACGACTGGTCGAATATCTCCCTCCCGTTCCGCCAGTTCGGGGATTGGGATGAGGGCGCGCTCAACCCGTGGCTGGGGCCGGAGCCAGACTTGGAGGAGCTATATCCTCTCCAGACAGCGATTAAGACTACGGATCTGGCAATCACCATAAGCGACAGCGTCGATCCGGTGCAGGTGGGCAGAGAGATGGTCTACACGCTGCAAGTGAGCAACAATGGGCCGAACCCGGCCAGCGCTGTGCAGGTGGTCGATGAGCTGCCGGCCGGCGTGACATATGTTGCTGGCAATGCTCCCTGCGTCAAGATGTCTGTGAGCACGTCATCTAGCGGGCAAGAGACGTTCACCTGTTACCTGGCAGAGGTACTGCCCTATACAGCCATAGAGATCAACCTCACCGTGCAGATCGATCCCAACTTCCTCTCCAATCCGTATGCTCTGCCGTTTGCCTTTAACACGGTGAGGGTGGAAGACCTCACCGGCCCTAGCAAGGACACGGCGACAGAAGCTACATGGGTGGTGCCGTAAGTAGCACTCTATTGGATAAGCCTGCGGCGCAAGTAGGTTGACCTAGGGTGCAGGGGCGACCCTGCCCCCTAGGTCAACCCGACATAGGCAAGTAACTGCCGTTGTCGAGGCCACGTCAAAACAGGGAGCAAAGACGAGCTTTTGGTTTGTCTCGAAAAACGCAGTAGAAATCCCTTTCTCTGGCGTTTTCGATTCGCAGTCGGCTGCCCTCACATGATTCTGCAGGCTAAAGCCGGGCTCCAAAAGCTAAGCGATAGGGATAAAAAACGCAGGAGAAACAAATCGGGGGAGGGAGGTGGTAATGATGACACGAAGGTGAGTCGCCAGTGTTGTGGGCTGGCGACTCACAGAATCAACCGGCTCTTCTCACGCGATCTCCCCAGCGGGCCTCAGCATCGGAACGGCGGATCAGCCAGGTTGCACCCGACTTGCGAGCAGGTATCCAGCCTTTGGTGGCAGTCAGGCGTACCACGCGCGATGTAATCCCAAATTCCTCGGAAATCTCTGATGCGGTCATTTCCTGTTCCTGAGCAAGCTCGATTCCTTTTGCCTGGGCCCTAGCAAGCAGCTGAGCTTTTCGCTCAGGATCATCATGCTTGGTTGCTGCCTTGTCCCATTCATCAAGGAGACCATCAATTTCGTCTGTGTGGTCATAGTAGTACGCCAAGGCTGCATAGGTCTCTGAGGATGTTACGGGAAAGGCTGCTACGATCTCTTCGACAGGCGTGTTCTGGTGTACGTACAGCTCTACGATGAAGGAGACTGAGATGCGCTTATCAGCAATGTGCGGCTCGCCTCCCAGCACATCAGGGTTCTTTTGAATATAGTGTTTTCCAACGGTGATGGCTTCTGACATTTGAGCCCTCCTTCTAAATCCATTCCTCTCGATTGGTTAAGTCTTCATCTTCGTAAAGAGCCAACCATTCAGCAATGAGAACAGGGTTTTTGATATGCTTTTTGCTGATAATAAGCAGACCACCATGCGTTTTGCCCTCTGCGATCCACTGTTCAGCAATCTTTGGGAAGTCTTTGAAATTGCCTGTGAGCATAACGTAGTCGTTCTCAACTGCATAGGCAAGTAGCACAGGGTCGAGTGTTTCGCCGGGCATGACATCAATTGCCCGAACGATACTCAGGCCATATTTCGCCTCTGCGATCTCAATTGCGGTCCCGTGAACGTTGATGTCTGCAAAGAAGACATTCTTTCGTTGAGTCATCACATCCTCTCATTGCTGATACTATCATTGTATATCCGAAATCGGATACTGGCAATCCCCAGATGAAAGAGGGCCACCAGGATTGGGCAGCGAATCTTAGGTGTAGGATAATTCCTGAAATATGTGTCTATTCTGTTGATACGCAAAGGGCAATATCTGCTCAGGAGGATGCGTCGATGTTGCATCAGTATCTGGTAGGATTAGCGCACCACTTCGAAGAGAACATGCTGTACGAGGAGGGTGCATCTCAATATGAAGGGTTCGCTATTGTCGATGCAGCGAGCTCGGATGAGGCAATAGAGAAATATGTCAGGCATATACTCATCAATGACGAAACCTGGCTCGAGCAAATATACGACACATCTTTCAACCTGTCATTCGCCGAGAGCTTCTGGCTTCAGGGGCACAAGGAGAGCGCCCATTTCATGAAAACCGGCCAACCGACGGTGTCCTTGGAGCAATTTGAACAGAGAGTTCGAAACTTCTTCGGCAGTCGACAGGATTTCGCCGAGATCTACCTTGAATTCTTCCGCGATAGCGCTGGGGTGCCTATTGCTGACTTGGTAAAGCGGAATAGTTTCCCGCCTGATATGCAAGTGTATATGTGGATCCACAATGACTGGGGCGATGTGATTACTTTTCGGTTGGATATGCTTCGAAGGCTCGATTAGGTACGAAGTAACTAAGCTGCAGCAACTCGTAACCCAGGCACTGTCTTCCATTCTTTTGTCGTCTGGATAGGATTACCGCTAAATAATATTAGCGGTTATAATGGGATTAGAAACCGGCCCGATATATCCGCTAATGTGGCGGTTAAGGGCACAAATTTATATCCGCTAATGTAGTGAGGAACCTGATGGCTGCTTTTTCCCCGTTGTCCAAAACAGCCCAACAAGCGCTTCGGGAGTATGAACAACACCTGGTACAAGATGCTGATTTGAGCCGGGCGTCGGTTCGCAACTACCTGGGTGATGTCACATTGTTCGCCGGATGGTATGAGCAGGTATGGTCCGTCGGTGTCACACACCCTGACCCTTTTGCACCCGGATCTATCACCACGCCAACACTGACACGCTATCGCGATTACTTAAAGGAAGAGAGAGGACTCAGGCCGGCCACGATCAATCGCTATCTCATCAGCCTCAAACGCTATTTCGATTGGGCGCTTTCCCAGGCCAAAATCCAGCGAGACCCGGCCCGCTCAGTGAAGCTGGTCAACCTGATTGCCAAAGCGCCACGCCATCTTTCCGACAAGGAGGAGGCGGATCTGGTGGCGGCTGTTGAGCGTGAGGGAAAGCTGCGTGATATCGTCCTGATCACGCTGATGCTGCATACGGGGCTGCGGGTCAGCGAAGTGTGTGCTTTGAAGTGGGAAGATATCACAGTGAATGAACGGAGCGGCGCTTTGAAAGTGTGGGGTAAACGCAACAAGCATCGAGAGGTGCCGCTTAATGTGACGGCGCGGACGGTGTTGATGGAATATCACCAGTACCTGGAGGAGCAGGACAACCAGGACAATGGCTGGGTTTTCACCTCGCAGCGCACAGGCGGTAATCTCACGCCCCGCGGGGTGCGTTTCATTATTGACAAGTACGCACAGCGTGCAGGCATCGAGGCTCTGGGTCCACACGATCTTCGGCATCGCTTTGCTTACCGGATGGCAGAACGAACTCCGCTACACCGGTTGGCTCAGATCATGGGACATGGCTCGCTAGACACGACAATGCTCTACATTCAAGGCACTCAGCGCGATCTTCAAAATGCGGTTGAAGCCATTGCCTGGCAATAGAAGGACGGGAACATGATGACCTATCTTGACGTTACTTTATCCATTCCTCAGTATCTATATGATCGGGCTCGTCGTATGGCCGAGGAAAAGGCCCTTCCCATTGAGGAGATATTAGTGCGTCAGCTTGAGCTGACGCTGGTGGACTTGCCCACACTCCCACCTGATGAGCAGGCCGAGCTGGATGCGCTCACCCACCTTTCCGATGATGCTCTCTGGACCATTGCTCGCGAGCAGATGGAGATGGAACAGCAAGGGCGCATGCAGGTACTCATGACCCGCAACAACATGGGTACGATTGCGTCTGACGAGCATGCAGAGCTGACGAAGCTGGTCGACCAGGGGCAACGGCTGATGCTGCGCAAGGGCAAGGCGATGGCCCTTCTCACCGAGCGTGGCTATCACATCCGCCCAGAAAGCCTGATCCGTGACTGAGGCGCTTTCTTGGGCAGCAACCGTTCGCCTGGTCCACGAGAGGGTACAGTACTGCTGTGAATACTGCTTCACGAGCCAATGGGTCACCGGTCAGGCCATGCATGTTGATCATATTGTCCCTGGAGCGGGTGACCATCCAGATAATCTGGCCCTGTCATGTGCCACCTGTAACCTGGCCAAGGGAGATGCCACTGAAGTGCTCGATTCCGAAACAGAGGAAAAGGTGCCTTTGTTCAATCCTCGCACTCAGGTCTGGAGTGAGCATTTCACTTGGATAGATAGTGGATGTCGAATACAAGGCCTGACAGTGGTTGGTCGTGTGACCGTAGAGCGGTTTGGGATGAATCTCAAACGTTTGGTAGTTGCCCGTTCGGTATGGGTGCTGGCCGGAGTTCATCCACCTGACATATCTGAAGACTAACTATCCAACTGGCTATCACGTGATCCCAGGTGTCCCATTTCCAGCGTATCCTGTATGAACCCGAAGACGTTCCCGATAGCCGGCGCAAGCCGGCCTTCGGCATCTACAGCAACCGCGACACACCGGGCTACATGTATACCTACAACATTCGTAACGTGCACAACCACGTCGTCTATCATGGAGGGATGCTATGGGGTGGATTTCAGGGCTGCCCATGCTATCATGACAGCCGCTTCATTTACACTGGGCGGCAAGCCGAGCGGTGGGCCAGCCGCTTTCCTCGGGTTGATGTACTACTTTTACACACCATACCGGCCGGCATGCTTGACGATCCGTCTGACGCCTTCCGCCAATATGTACTCAAGCACAACCCGCTCATTGTGCTGGTAGGCCACCAGCGCAGACATGGCACCATGAACTTCAGCGAGACGACCATACACTGCACTTATGGCGGGCGGCTGATCCAGATATAGCACTGCCACAATATGTTCAGACCATAGGTGTCAACTTAAGCCCAATGTCATCCTTTTCGCTACGGCTACGTGTCATTCCCGTGAGAACGGGAATGACACGTAGTTCGCGAGGCTGAAAGCGGATCATCGAGCAATACGAGGCTCTTAAGTTGACACTTATGGTATGATAAGGATCGGGAACGTATTGAGAGATTACTTTTGCCTGGAGAGCCCCAAAAACATGTTTTTGAGCGTCATTTGAAGTATGGCACACTCAAAAATCTCAGCTAATACATCAAGACTTGTGGACTTCACAAGCAGTCCGACAGTTCATAACCGTAATTTTCTGCTCAAATGCCCCCGCTGGTCCAGAATGTAAGGTCATCACATTCAGGAGAAAGGGGGCTGTCGATGACAGCCCCTTTTTCTGTCTCGAGCCACTCAGCAGCCTACCGTTCCAGCTGGCAGACGAGATAGCGTGTATACCAGGTGGCTGGCACAAATGCATTCCCAAAGTCATACGAGAGGGCATGAGGGCTATGCTCCTCTGTGCAATCGATGAAAGATGCTCCCTCGTGAGGAATTATCCCTGCGTCCCAGTTATTCCATGGCGAATGCAGACCTCCGGCCGACCCGATATTATCGAAATCCCCACTACTTCCACGCCGGTAGGTGGCGTGGAAGTTTACCCGCAGCCATTGGTCGCCAGCAATCTCAAATAGTCCAGACTCCGGATCACAGCCATACATACCACTGGGGAACCCATTCTCGTTATGATCATAACCCCAGATAACCTCCTGGCCGCTCAGACTGTGTGACCATCTGCTATCCAGGACTCGCTCGGAGGCTCCGCCGGAGATGATATCGGCGGTGAAATCCATATGGACGGCGCTGCTTAGGCCATCTACATGCGGTATGTTTCGGTTGCACCAATAAAGCTGCAGCTGCCGGGCCGGGCTTACTGTAAATCCATTATTGGAAGTATTGCTTTCCGCGAAAAGAGGGCCCTCATTAACGAGCACTGTATAGCCGCCGCGCATACGCGCACGATCCGATTCTGTGACTGGCAGATTGAAGCTTCTTATCTGGTTGACAGCCAATGAGACATCTCTCCACGCTCCAGAGACGTCCAACGGGCTGCCATCAGATAGGCGGGTGTTCAGGCTGAGAGTCCGACCCTCCAGTGGCCCATCGCCGATGTTCCGGACGGTCACACGGATTAAGCTCTCAAGACCATCATAAGAGATATTGGTGATCCTCAAGTCTGGCAGCAGCGGGCACTCCGGAAGATGGAACAAGGCACCAGTCACTTCATACTCTTCACGCACAGCATCGTTGGGGTCGACCACTACACAGGCATCGTAGGGCACATCGACCCTCATAGTGGGCTGCCCGAGTGTGGCGTGCTCACCAACATCCAAGTAGAAATTGGGCCAGATATATCTGCCCAGTGATTCCCCATTACGGGTTTGCAGATCAATCTGCAGATCGTGCATCGTCCAGGCGGCCGTACCGGTATTGCGGACGTGGATACGTACAGCGCCGCTCCCTTCATCGATCTCGACCTTATCAACGAATATCCAGGGCAGTGGCTCGCCACTACTGGCCTCGATCGGACTGCCGAACGCTGGCCTGCGCGTAAAGCTGACGCGGCAGCGACCGTTGTCTGACATGAGAGCACCTTCGCGGTAATAGGAAAGGTCTGTCAAGCCATAAGCTGCGCCCTCACATATCACGTCGTCACAGCCCGGATCACCCGAATGTCGACAGCGGCCGTCATCCTCATCCGAGATGTGGAAGCCAATATCCAGATATCGTCCCTCGGGTACAGCGACCACAAAGTACGGGCGGCCACCGAAGCCCCAATTCGGGTTTGCTGCCATCTCCGACAGGGAATAGAGAGAGTTGTGAAGCAAGCCGACAGGCGCAAAATTGTCACCAAGCGAACCAGTGTCAAAGGAGACATACTCGCTGTTAGCCCAGAAGTATCCATAAGGAGGGCCAACATCACCTGTGCGATGTTCGTAGTGACCATCCCCACCCAGCTCGAAGGTTTCCAGGGTGTTGAAGGTAACGGCGACCCAACGCTCACATTCATCGTCCGGAGTTTCAAAGATGATAGGCCGGTCGGCAGGAGGCGATTCGAGGCCGTCCGGGTCCGACGAATCGGGGCGCCAGGCGCTTACGGTCAGCGTATATGATTCCCCGCAGGGAGGATGGCCCCATTGGGGCGGAAAAACAGTGTAGTAGTAACCATCATATCTGCGGTCAAGACCCTCCGTCCACTGCAGGTTCCTGTTCAGGTAGATGCGGAAACCGCTGATAGGCGCCTCGTCTGGGCGTGGATTGTAGTGCCACAGCAGTGTAAAAGGATCGTTTTCTGTGACGGTATAGCTGGAGACTGTAGTGCCATCCGAGCCATCTTCCAAGACGGTATCTGGGCCATGAAAAACGATGTAGTTTCCTGCTATCAGATCGGTGGGTGGGGTCATATCCGGGTCAATCCCCTTTGGCTCGCCGTGCGGTTCGTAATCAATACGGCTGACGCGGTAACCGATGGTGTAGGAGCCCTCCGCGCCGGCCACATCGGCATAACGGACGATGCCATCCCAGTCTTCAGGGGTGATTTCCATCTCGGTATGGCCCAACTGGAGCGCCTGGGTGCCGCCACCCGTGATGCCCACACAGGCGATATCGAATGGTAGGGATTGATCGCCAGGCCAAAAGAGTGAAGGCAGGCTGTCTCCAGAAAGATACTCACCGACATCCCAGCTCGCGCCGTCACCTCCCACGCCATCCATGATGGAGAACGATTCGTCGGTTGATTGGTCGCCATCCATGTCGGGGTAGCGCAGCGGCGGCTGGCCAGCCAGCCCGACATAGCAGTTCAGGGTCTCATAGACCATGGGAGTTGTCAGCGAGATCAGCTCCATGCGCAGGCCAGTGGGATCAGCATCCTCATTGCCAAATATCTCAAATGTGCTAAACACCCCAAAGAACAAGTTTAGGGGAGCAGGCGATTCGGCTACATGCGGAGGAGCATCCTCATCCGTGGTAAGAGGTGGGCTACCTTCAGAGGGTGGCTCGCCGCTGGGGATGACCAGCTCGTCACCAGGCGCAGGACCGCTGGGGTCAAGGCCGGGGTTGGAGGCGGCCAGGTCTTCAGCCGTGGCCCCATACTCATCGGCGATGGTTGTCAGCGTCTCGCCTTCCTGGACGGTGTGAGTGTCGGCGGGCTCAGGCTCGTCTGATTCGGCCGTCTCGATAGTTATAGAGGATTGACCCTCGGCATCGTTGGCCGCTGTGGCGCGCACGATCAGACGGTGATTGCCGGTGGAGGTGGGCACCCAATCGGCAGACAACACCATTGATATGGGGAGGTCGCCCTGCTCGGCCTGCCGCTGGGCGACAAGCACATCATCGGCCCACAGCTCGACGCATTGGATACCGTCCGCAGACCGAGCGGTGGCGTGAACCAGCACGCCATCTCCCTCTGAGAGCTGCTCGCGGTCAAGGGGTGAGTGGATGAGCACCAGAGGGCGGTCGTTCACGCTCAAGTTCCCGCGGAGCGCATAGGCAATGATGGCGATGACCGCAGCGATGAGACACAATCCCAATCCTGTCATGCCACCCATGAGCAGCCTGGCGGGTAACCCGCGTTTGGGTCTCGGCCTAGAGGCGCGTCTATGTACCTGTGTGGCCCGGTGTATTTGTGTAACCATTATTGTTCTCCAATTGTGTGTACGGGCACAGACCCTACCCCAGCGTTGTCTTGAGACCTGGGTGCTGGAGAGGCTGTCATGGACGGCAGCCCCTCCAGCGTCATAGTATGCTGTTGCTCATGGCTCAAGTTGGCAGACGAGATAGGATGTGTCCCAGGTATATGATTCCAACGTCCCAAGCTGGAATGGTGCAGAACGAAGAAAGTGCATCCTGCCAGTATCACGGCAAGCTATCCAATCTTGATTCCTCACACCAAATTCACTCAGTCTTCCTGCATCCCATCCGTTTTGTGGTGCGTGTATGTGCTCAATTGTACCGATGCTATCGAAGCTGCCAGAGTTTCCACTCTGGTATTCGGCTTGAAATGTTACTCGTAGCCACTGGTCGCCTGCAATTGAGAACAGCTCAGATACCGGGGCGCAGCTTTGCACATCTCGTCCAGAGTAGTTGTGATCTTGATCCGCTCTGACTTCCTCTCCACTTAAATGGTTCGACCAGCTTGTATCCAAAACTCTCTGCGTAAAGGCTCCCGAGAGCACATCACTGGCGAAAAACATGTGGACATCGCTGGTCAGACCACCCATATGAGGCACATGCCTGTTACACCAGAAAAGCTGCAGCTGCTGGGTAGGTCCTACTGTATAACTGTTGTTATCAGGATTGCTTTCAGTGAACAGGTTGCGCTCGTTAACCACCACAGTGTAGCCATCGGCCATATGGTCGCGGTCTGATACTGTAACCGGAAGATTGAAGGTTCTTACCTGGTTTTCATCCAACATGACATCTCTCCAGACTCCAACGACATCCGCCGGGCTGCTATCAGGCAGGTAGGTATCCAGGCTGAGATTCCGGCCATCCAGCGGGCCATCGCCGATGTTCTGCACGGTCACACGGATCTGGCCATCGGTGTCGCCATCGAAGGCCACGTTGGTGATTGTCAGATCGGGCAGATGAGGGCATACCGGGGTGTGGATCATGGCACCTGAACGCTCGTATTCTTCGAGCACAGCGTCGTTGGGGTCGATCACTACACAGGCATCGTAAGGCGCACCGACTGTCATGCTGGGCTGCCCGAGGGTGATCCGCTGGCCGATGTCCAATGAGAAATCGGGCCAGACATACATACCCAGCGATTCTCCGCTGCGAGTTTGCAGCTCGACCTGCAGGTCACGCATCGACCAGGCAGCTGAGCCGGTGTTTTGGATATGGATGAGCACTTCACCACTGCCCCCATCGATTTCGACCTCTTCGACATGGATCCAGGGCAGCGGTTCGCCCCATTCGCCACCTGCTTCAGCCGGGGTACCAAAAGCCGGCCTGCGAGTATAAGTGACGTGGCAGCGACCGTTATCTGACATGATGCCTTCCTCACGGAAGTACTGCAGGTCTGCCAGACCATAAACTGAGCCCTCGCATATCACGTCGTCACAACCGGGATCATCCGAATCTCTACAGCGGCCATCATCCTCATCCATGATGCGGAAGCCAACCTCCAGATATTCTCCCTCGGGGACGGCGACCACAAAGTACGGGCGGCTGTGGAAACCCCATTCTGGGGTTGCCGCCATCTCCATCAGAGAATAGGACCAGTTGTTAAGCAGGCCCAGAGGCGCGAAGTGGTCGTCGAGAGAGCCGGTGTCAAACGAGGTGCTTTCTCCGTTAGCCCAAAAGTGGCCGTAGGGCGGGCCAACATCTCCGGCTTGATGGTCGTACCTGCCATCCCCACCCAGATCATAGGTTTCTAGCGTTTCGAAAGTCACGCTGACCCAACGCTCACATTCATCGTCCGGGGTTTCGAAGATGATCGGTGGGTCGGCGGGCGGAGATTCGACACCGTCCGGGTCCGGGTCGTTGGCACTCCAGGCGCTGACAGTCAGCACGTATTCTTCCCCGCAAGGGGGGTGGCGCCATTGAGGCGGAAACACCGTGTAGTACCGGTTCCCCAACCTGCGATCAAGTCTCTCCGTCCATTGCAGGTTCCCGTTCATATAGATGCGGAATCCGGTGATGGGAACATCGTCCTCATCCGGCTCATATCGCCACAGCAGTGCAAAGGGGTCATTCTCTGTGACGGTGAAACTCGATGCCGTAGGTCCTTCCGAGTCGTCATCCGAGCCGGTTTCCGGGCCCAGGATGGCGTTATAGTTCACCGCCATCAGGTCAGTGGGCGAGGCCATGTCCGGGTCGATCCATTTCGGCTCGCCGCGCGGCGCATCATCAGTACGAACAACACGATAGCCAACGGTATAGGAGCCTTCCGCTCCCACCACATCAGCGTAACGGACGATCCCGTCCCAGTCTTCGGGCGGGATGGCCTTCTCGGTATGGCCCAGCTGGAGCGCCTGGGTGCCGCCGCCGGTGATGCCCACGCAAGAGATGTCAAAGGGTAGGGACTGGTTGGCGGGCCAGAAGAACGTGGGAACATTGTCTCCAGAGAGATACTCACCGACATTCCAGCTTACGCCATCACCTCCCACACCGGACATAACAGAGAACGATTCGTCAGTCGATTGGTCACCGTCCAGGTCAGGGTAGCGCAGCGGCGGCTGGTCGGCCAGTCCGACGTAGCAGTTGAGGTTCTCATAGGCCATGGGAGTTCTCAGCGAGATCAGCTCCACGCGCAGGCCGGTAGGCTCGCCCGGCTCTTCGCTTCCGAATGTCTCGAGTATGCCAAATACACCAAAGAACAAGTTCAGGGGAGCAGGCGAATCGGCCGCTGCAGAGGGTGCCTCGTCGTCTGTTGGCAGAGGATCGCCGCTGTCAGACGGTGGCTCGCCGCTGGGAATGACCAACTCGTCGCCCGGTGCTGGGCCGCTGGGATCAAGGCTGGGGTTGGAAGCGGCCAGGTCTTCAGCCGTGGTTCCATACCCATCGGCGATGCTTGCCAGCGTCTCGCCCGCCTGGACGGTGTGAGCGTCGGCGGGCTCGGGCTCGTCTGCTTCGACGGTCTCGATGGTGATGGAGGATTGCCCCTTGGCATCGTTGGCCGATGTGGCACGCACGACCAGGCGGTGATTGCCAAGGGATGCGGGCACCCAGTCGGCAGACAGCACCATCGATGTGGGTAGGTCGCCCTGATCGGACTGACGCTCGGCGACGAGCACATCATCGGCCCACAGCTCGACGCGCCGGATGCCGTCCGCAGAGCGGGCGGTGGCGTGAACCAGCACGCCATCTCCCTCTGAAAGCTGCTCGCGGTCAAGCGGGGCGTGGATGAGCACCAGGGGGCGGTCGCTCACGCTCAGGTTACCCCGGAGCGCATAAGTAATGATAGCGATGACCGCGGCGATGAGGCACAGTCCCAATCCTGCCATGCCGCCCATGGCCAGCTTGGCAGCTAATCCACGTTTGGGTTTTGGTTTAGAGGCGTGTCTATGTACCAGTGTTGCGTTATGTACTTGGGTATTCATTGTTTCCTTCCAATCTCGCATCTCTCACATCAACCAGTCGGTAAACAGGAACCAGCCGGAGAAGGGCCCGACGTTGCCTGCACCGTCGACAGCAAGCACGCGCCAGCGGTAGTACCAGCCGCACTCGATGCTCAGTTCCTTCTGAGTCATCGTTAGACCCTGGAAAGGACTGCCGGACACGGCCTGCCAGTTGTTGTCGCCACTGTGGCGCTCTACCTGGATGCGGTACTCGGCAATGCCGCTGGGGTCAGAAGCCGCTTCCCAGCGCAGCATCACCTTGGGCTCACAGGAGAATTCCTGGCCGTTGGTTGGCTTCAGTTGGACAGGAGCAGCCGGCGGCTCGGTGTCGGCCGGGGACTCTGGCGGTTCGGGAGGATCGGCGGGGGCGCACGTTCCGTTAGTATGGATAGTAATAGCACGATCCTCCCGACTGCCGTCAAAAAGGTTGACGGTCAGGGTGTGTGTTTCTTCAGTGCAGGGGCAGGCCGACACGGAGGCACTGGCACCCACAAGTGCACCATCATAGACAACAGATGCGACCGTCTCCGTATTCTCGATGTTCCAATGCACGGTAGTGCACGAGCCTGCATCGACCACCTCGGCGTCAACCCAGAAGTGGATGACGGGTGAAGGGGGTGGGGGGATAGTGGGTGTGTAGGTAGGGGTGATGACGACCGGCTCCTCCGCAGGCGGGGGGATGGTGGGAGTAGACGTAATGACTCCCGTAGGCGTGATCACCAGTGTGGGCGTGATCTCCGGGGTAACCTCGGCAACCTGACCGCCGACGTGAATCCGGACCGAGTCGGGCTCGCTGCCGGATCCGTCAGCACCAATGGCGACAACCTGAATAGTGTGGTCGCCGGGACCGGGTGGCGTCCAGGTGTGGGCGAAGTAAACCAGGCCCCCCTCAGCAGGAGGCTCCTCCTGGGTTGTCCCGAGCTCGCCATTGAACCAGAACTCGACGCGTGCCACGCCGGCTGTATGAGCGGCATGCCCCTCGATCAGCACCGGCTGGCCTTCAGGTACTTCCAGCCCATTGACGGGCACATCGATCCAGGTGCGTGGCTCGCCGGCAGTGGTAGCCGATGGCGAACAGGCGGCCAGCAGCAGGCCGCCTATAACCAGATAGAGTACGATTATTCTTCCCTTAAAAACAGTCATTTTACATCTCCTCTAGAAACAGTTCACAGTACTGAATACGGGGTGCCTGGGATCAATTCAGCAGCTGGCTTTGTTGTTCTCCGGGCACAAGATCACATGCACTCTGGTTGTATGGTAGCATTCGAGAGGTACCAGAGTCATCGAAGCGGGGTACCGATTTTGTACCGTCTTTTTGGCCCAGAACTCGGTACCGGGGTACCGGAACGTGAGGGCTGAGGGCCGGGAAAACTGCTGGCACATGGGCAGAGCATCTGTTAACAAGATCAGACTGAAGCATGCGCAGGTCAGACCAGAAAGAAGGTGGGTCAAACCGGAAGGCGTGCGGGTCAGACCGGAAGACGTGCGGGTCAGACCGGAAGGCGCGCGGGTCAGACCGGAAGGCGCGCGGGTCAAACCGGAAGGCGCGCGGGTCAGACCGGAAAGCGCGCGGGTCAAACCGGAAGGCGCGCGGGTCAGACCGGAAAGCG
>JAFGMS010000413.1 GCA_016927375.1 Anaerolineae bacterium | reverse complement strand
CTTTAATCTGTTGCACCTAGAAGGTGCGATCTTGCCGCTGGCGCCGAATGTGCGCACTGTGATCAGAAGCATGACATGGCGAGCATTTCTTGAGCCGCCGCTCACCTCGCAATCAGGTTCATCAACAACTGCGGCTCACTGTTATGAGTTGGTTGGCGTACAAAGTGTGGCACTTTCAACACTATAACCGCCGCTTAGCTTTGTTTACTGGTAGAACCTTTTTAAGGTAACCACTACCAAAGGTAGTGGCTTCCTGAACTAGTGAAATTCTAGCTTTTTCGGCAAGAATTTTGGATTTCCTGTTTGCTTCCGGCTTGTTCGGGTTAGGGTCTTCCCATGAACGTTTTTCCCCACTATTCCGCGTAGAACCACATTAGTAAGCCCACCTACCGTTCCATCCCCTACTCTCTGGGCAGCTGTAGCAGGCTTAACAAACCCTTAACGCATCGTTTATTTGTTCTTTTTGTACCTGGGCAAGACTAAGTTGTCCGCATGTTGGCAGGCTGTAATCACAAGTAAGCACTATAGCTACAATTCACTCTCACCACGCCCTGCCGACTAGCCGCAAACTGAATCTGACAGGAGCGTCTCATGATCGAGCCGGTTGGCAGACTGTTTGGTGAATATTACATTCGCAGAATCATCGCGAGAGACGAGATGGTCACAACCTGTCTGGCTCAACATGAGCCAGACGGTGAGTATGTGACACTGAGTCTGCTTCCTCAAGCCTGCTCGCACAACGAGCAGGCCCTGAGACGCTTTGATGAAATCATGAGGCAAGCTGTCTCGGTACAACATCCCCGGATTGTGCCGGTCCTCGATTATGGCATCATCCGTAACTATCCGTATGTATCCAGACCTTACTTCTCAAGCGGTACATTATGGCAGCAAATCCGTATCACCGGGCCGCTGCCGCTTAAAAGCGTGCTTTCGTACTTCTCGCAAATTGCCGATGCCATCGATCACGTTCACCAGCAGGGAATGGTTCATCTTGGCCTGACCCCGCATGCTATCTGGCGAGATAGTGAGTCTCGCCTCTTTATATCCGATGTAGGGATTGCTGAATTCTGCTATGAAGCCATCGGTTTGACACGCTCTTTGCTCTCTTACATGCCACCGGAGATCTTTCTCCAGGCTTCCTACGACAACTCAGTAGACATCTACGCACTTGGGATCATGCTGTATCTGATGTTAACCGGAGAGCTCCCTTATAAAGGTATGACCTACACGCAGTTGATGCAGGCGCACCTTCGGAAACCGGTGCCATCTATATGCAACATACGCAGCGATCTTCCTTCAAAAATCCAGGAGATCATCAAACAATCAGTCGCAAAGACAACCACCGCACGTTACCTCAGCGTTCGTGACATGGCCGCAGACCTGGAAAGCATCTTCGATGGAAAAGATACCAAGCGAACAACATCGTTGGCAACCTTTGCTACCTTACCAGGATCTGGTCCGTTAAATCGTTCACGCTCTAAAAAGACGAGTAGATTGCTTGCTCACAGCACAGACACGCATCAAACTGGTAATCTGAATGTCAGTCATCTATTTACCGAAGCACTGACTCAAGAACAAAAAGACCCTGCTGTTGCCATTGAATTGTATCGCCAAATAGCAAATACCTGGCCGCAGTTTGCCCAGGGTAGTGTGATCGATAAGCTGGATTGCCTCGAAAGAGAGGTAGGGATCGAACGCACGCCGGCTATGCTGGTGGAAGCCAACCATGCCAAGCACATAGGCGACTGGCAACGTGTGGAGGAAATTGCTTCAGAGATCCTGGTATATGAACCCGATCATGCTGAGGCCCAGCGGTTGTTGGAACACGCTTCTATTCGAGAGGCAGCCCGCTCACACTATCAGACCGCTCAAACGGCCTACCAGGAAGGGGACCCCAAAGCCGCATTCTTGCTCCTGCGTGAACTTTATCGGGCGATTCCGCAGTTTGATGATCCGAGGCGCTTGCTTACCATCTGGTCCCCCGTCACCGAGTACATTGTCGAGAAGCTAACCATCGATGCCCATGAGGGGGCTATCTTGTCGCTGGCCTTTTCACCTGACAGCTCTCTCCTGGTATCTGGTTCCACAGATAAACTTGTGCGCCTGTGGAGAATAGAGGAAGAGGGAGATCTCTACGGACAAATCGACCGTCAGTATAGCTGGATCAGTTATCTGACATTCACACCAGATGGCACATTTCTCTTTTCCGGTGTGTGGGACGGCGAGATCAAGATCTGGGCAATGCCGGAATGCACCTGTCGTGGTGTTATTGCTGGGTTGACCGGCCAGGTCCAAGCCATCGCATGTGCCCGCCACGCCCCAGGGATTGTGGCGGTTGCTTGTGGATACTTTTTGACGATTTGGGGTTTTCCCTCTGGTGAAAACATCAACCTTCTTCGTGAAGTCGATAAGCGAGCCATCATGGCACTAGACTACTCGCCTAAGGAGCCCTTGTTGATTTGCGGCATGGATAATGGCGACGTAAGGATACGTTCAGCGAGCGACTCGCAGTATCCGATAGTGCACAGCGAACAGGTGCATGAGGGCACTGTATATGCTGTATCATGCTCCCCTGACGGCAGTTATGTAGCTTCGGCCTCACGCGACCAGACCGCAAAAATCACGACCATCGATGGGGGAAACCGGCTGGCTGAAATGCGAGGGCATGAGGGTGCTGTGTTAAGTCTGGCCTTCTCACCAGATGGCAGCCTGTTAGCAACAGGAGGACGTGACTGCTCCGTGCGCTTGTGGCGGGTTGAAGATGGATCAGCACTCAAAGTGCTACATGGCCACAGTAAAGATATAAGCAAAGTGTGCTTCTCTCCAGACGGGAGACTTCTGGCCTCGGCGGACAAAGCAGGATATATCAAGATCTGGAGCATGGCTTGAGTGTGATACTTGACTGTCATGCGCTGCGCAAGGGATCAAGTGGTTTTCCGAATCGAGCTGCTTCATGTGATTATCAGTAGACCACAATGGCGCGGTCGCCGTGAATAAACTTCGCGGCTATTCTCTCACAAGACCGGACGTGTACTGCGGTCTACTGATTATGTCTTTTTCAAGAAAGTTTCTTGCAGCCCGCTTTCTCGCCCCACCTTCGCTTGCTTTACCTTCGCTCGCTCCGTAAGGCTTCAAGGCTGCCCAGCGAGCCTCGACATCACTCATAGTTGTTCTTGAAAAAGCCATATTAATGTGCTAGATCGAGCGGCTTCACTTCCGAATCAAACCGCTCGATCTCTGCTCATACTCAACTCAAAGGAAACAAACTCGACTGGGATGATTGCTTAGCACGATCTTTACCTGTGTTTAAAGCGACGTTAACGATCCATTCGCATAATCTAGCTGAGACTGCGAACGATGAATCATACAGACCTAACCATCATATTGCCTACGCGTGATGAAGCACGCAACATTCTGACCTTTCTGGCTTCGATACCGCCGGATGTACCTCTGATCGTTGTTGACTCCAGTTGTGACGAAACACCTCATCTGATCGCTGAGGCCCGCCCGCATAACACCGCAATCTTGCATCGTCAGGCAACTGTTACCGAAGCACGGCAGATCGGCGCGGCCGAAGCAATAACTGATTGGCTGCTGTTTACTGATGCGGATGTGCGCTTCGCTACCGACTACTTCTATCGTCTGCGCACATGGAATAACGAGGGCGCCATTTATGGCGCCAAGCTCTCATCTGGAGAGTACGCGGCTTACTACAGATGGTTCGTGTGGGGGCAAGGGCTTTCACACCGGATCGGCATCCCCGCTGCGTCCGGATCAAATCTATTGATCCGGCGCAGCGTCTTCGACGCAGTGGGGGGCTTTGATCTCTCGTTGACCTGTAATGAGGATACCGAGATTGCATTTCGCATTCAGCGAGAGGGTTATCAGGTCGATTTCGAGCCTGACCTAGCAGTATACGAAACCGATCACCGGCGCCTGCGACGTGGCGTCATACGAAAGACGCTCCATTCGTTGGTACGCTGCCTACTCCTATATTTCAACTTGCTGCCTGCCGACTGGCATGCCAGCGATTGGGACTACTGGAACGGCATGCCGGATCGTGGCGCTGCCCGTCTGCGTGAAGGATGACCACGAGCATCAACTTAACATGCTAAGTGTCAGGGGAAACATAGATGCAACCAACATAAGCCGGTTTCTTGATTCACGCACAAGGCACTTGATAGTGTAGGCAGCTTGTTGGCAGCAACCCTGGGATCTTGGCTTGGAAGCACATACTAGTACAGTTGGGCATAAGTTCATCGCCAGATTAAGGCAATCTTCCCAACTGTATAAAGTACTTTGCGTTGCACTTCTCGACT
>JAFGMS010000412.1 GCA_016927375.1 Anaerolineae bacterium | reverse complement strand
GTTCCCATAAGTGGGAAGTTAATCCCCGCGGGCGGGAGGCTCGTTCCCATAAGTGGGAAGTTAATCCCCGCGGGTGGGAAGCTCGTTCCCATAAGTGGGAAGTTAATCCCCGCGGGCGGGAAGCTCGTTCCCATGCGCGGGAAGTTAAACCAACCGCGGTCGGGGTTTGTCCGGCTCCGGCTGAGATTTGACGATTTGGATGGCATCAAAAAGCTGATCGCTGTCCGCTGACTGTTCCCCGTCCAATTGTCGCTTCCCTTCGTCCCAGGCACTGCGTACCGCAGTCTCCCGTCTTATTGCTTGTGTTGTTCGAATATCTACGGTATTGTGTGTTTTATGCATCCAACTGACTGCATCACCGTGATCAAGACTGACCACACAGGACGCGAGGTGTGGCGCTACCAGGGCGTTGTCCTTGAACGGGGGCCCCACTACATCATGCTGGAAGCCCTCTTCGACCGTGACGATCGGGAGCTGGAGTACGTCACTCTCCGGCGCGGCGACCGCTTTGTCGAGCACTTCTTTGATAATCGCTGGTACAATATTTTTGAAGTCCATGATGTGGACGACGATCATATCAAGGGGTGGTATTATAACTTTGCTCGCCCTGCCCAAATCGCTGACAGCGACGTTTGCTCTGATGATCTGGCGCTGGATGTGTGGGTTTTCCCTGATGGCCGTAAGCTGGTTTTGGATTGGGATGAATTCGCGGCTTTGCCGCTGGATGAATATGAACGAGCGGCTGTACTGGCTGCGCTGGAGGAGATCCGGGGATGAGGGGTGAGGCATGAGACCAGAGGGATGAGCAGCGAGTGTGCTATGGTAACCATCAACTATATGCTATCAGCCATCAGCCATACGCTATGAATGGATAGCCCAAATATGCAACACAACTTTTCAAAGCTGCCCTTACACATCGGCTTTGTGTCCACGCGCTTCCATGGAACAGACGGTGTATCACTTGAAACAGAGAAGTGGGCCGATGTCCTGGAGAACATGGGCCACAAGTGCTTCTACTTCGCAGGGTCATCGGACAGACCCCCCGAGATCAGCTTCGTGGTCCCAGAGGCATCGTTCAGCCACCCGACCATTGCTGCTGTCAATACCATTGTTTTCAATGAGCCGTGGCTCCTGACCGACCTGATCGAGTCTCTCCAGTTCGGGCGGAGAGCACGGCAAATGCTGGATATACCAACCCCGGCCCGCCCACCCCAAACCACCAGGGCCATCCTGGAAGTGAAGGATCACTTAAGAAAACAGATCCATGCATTTGTAGACAAATATGCCATCCAGCTTCTCATAAGTGAGAACGCTCTGACCATCCCGATGAACATCCCGCTTGGTCTGGCCCTGACAGAGTTCATTGCCGAGACCGGGCTGCCTACCATCGCCCACCACCATGACTTCTACTGGGAGCGTAAGCGTTTCCTGGTTAACTCGGTTGGGGACTATTTACGGATGAGCTTCCCACCCGTGCTGCCTTCCATCCGGCATGTCGTCATCAACTCCTGGGCAGCCAACGAGATGAGCCTGCGGACAGGTGCCTCGGCCACGATCATCCCCAATGTCATGCACTTCGAGCAGCAGCCGCCACCGCCCGATGATTATATGCTCGATCTCCGGGCCGATCTTGGCCTGGAAGATAAGGAGCACCTCATTCTCCAGCCCACTCGTGTTGTGCAGCGCAAGGGCATCGAGCATGCCATCGAGCTGGTAAAGCGAATGGGCGTCAAGGCGCGGTTAGTGATCTCTCACGCAGCGGGCGATGAGGGCGATGCGTATGAGCAGCGGGTGCGGGAGTTTGCCGAGATGCTGAAGGTCAAGACCCTTTTTGTAGAAGACATCATCCGGCCGCAGCGCGGACAGACCGGCGATGGGCGCAAAGTATATGCATTGGCCGACGTCTACTCACAGGCCGACCTGGTGACCTATCCGTCGAATATTGAAGGTTTTGGCAACGCCTTTCTCGAAGCAACCTATTTCCGCCGGCCTTTGGTGGTCAACAACTATTCCATTTACGCCATCGACATCAAGCCCAAGGGCTTCCGCGCCATCGAGTTTGACGGCTTCGTCTCAGACGAGACAGTGGAGCGGGCCAGAGATCTACTGAGAGAACCCAAGGTGGTTCAGGAGATGGCCGAGCATAATTACCAATTGGGCAAGAGATATTTCTCCTACCGTGTTTTGGAGCGCCACCTATCAATGCTGATCGGGGATTACTTTGGCGAGATGAACCATGATTGGTAGGCTGTCCGGCATCTACCTGGGAGAAGCACCTTGAGCGATCAGGCTATTGGGGAGACGATAGCATACTTATATGGTGAAGAGCAGGCGCCAGACATTAGCCGTCGACTGGCAGTCATTCTGGAAGATTTCGAGGCCCGCCGCCCCGATCTCAAGAGCAAGCAGGCAGTGCTGTCTGAGCGCGATTCCATCCTTATTACTTATGGGGATATGGTCACCGAGGCTGGTCATCCTCCCCTTGAAACTCTGGGCGATTTCCTGGCCGCGCACATGGAGGGCATCATCAGTGCTGTGCACATCCTACCATTCTTTCCGTACTCGTCCGATGATGGCTTCTCGGTCATCGATTACCGGCAGGTTGATCCGCGGCTGGGCACCTGGGACGATATCCAACATCTCAAACAGCACTTCCGGCTGATGTTCGACGCGGTGATCAACCATATCTCGGCCCAGAGTGAATGGTTCCAGGGTTTTTTACAGGACGACCCGGCCTTTACTGATTGGTTTATCACCGTCGAAGGGAATCCGGATCTCTCGCAGGTGGTGCGCCCGCGAGCCTTGCCACTGTTGGCACACTTCGAAACACCTTCCGGGGAGAAAACCGTTTGGACAACATTTAGCACTGACCAGATCGATCTCAACTACGGCAGTCCGGATGTGCTGCTGGAGATCGTCGACATTCTGTTGTTCTACGTCTCAAAGGGCGCCGAGCTCATCCGCCTGGATGCCATCGCCTACCTGTGGAAGGAAATCGGCACATCCTGCATCCACCTGCCGCAAACTCATCGCATCGTCCGGCTGCTGCGGACCATCCTGGACAGGGTGGCGCCCTCTGTCAAACTGATCACCGAGACGAATGTGCCGCATCCGGACAATGTATCTTACTTTGGCGATGGATATAACGAGGCGCAGTTGGTTTACAACTTTGCACTGCCTCCATTGGTTTTGCATACCCTTTACGCAGCGAATGCGCGTGTCCTGACCGATTGGGCTGCCGGTCTATCGCTGCCGTCTGACCGGGTTACCTTCTTCAATTTCCTGGCCTCGCATGACGGCATTGGGCTTAATCCGGCGCGGGGTATCCTGCCGGAGACCGGGATCGAGGCCCTGGTAGAACGTGCCCTTGAGCACGGTGGTCTGGTCTCGAATAAGACCAATCCGGATGGTTCCGAGAGCCCGTACGAGATCAACATCAATCTTTTTGATGCCCTGTCCGATCCGAGAGGCCAGGAGCCATTGAGTGTACAGGTCGATCGTTTCATGGTGGCACAGGCAATCATGCTGGCGATGGTCGGCGTGCCGGGGATTTACTTCCACAGCCTGTTCGGATCGCGGGGATGGCCTGAGGGTGTACAGCCGACCGGGCGAGCCCGTACCATCAACCGCCAAAAACGCGACCGTGCCACACTGGAAGGCGAGCTGGAGCGACCAGACTCGCTGCCCCGCCTGGTGTTTGATCACTACACCGGGCTGCTCAGGGCCCGTGCGGCATCGCCCGCCTTCAGCCCGTATGGGACACAGAACACGCTGGATTGTGGCGAGGCCATCTTTGCACTGATGCGGCATGCGCCGGGGGGAAATGAACAGGTATTATGCTTGCATAATGTGAGTGACAGGCCGCAGGACGTTTCTCTGCCCAAGCCGGAAGAACGGCTGACGGATATGCTTGCCGGCCAGACATGGGAGGGGGAGCAGTCCATCGAGCTGGGCCCCTATCAGGTATGCTGGCTGCGACACGAGTAGGGCACTTATGGCATACTCGCTGCGCTTGCGCTACGGCAGAGGCAGGTGTTTAGTCTGGACGCAGCGTGGTACACGATAAAGCAGCCGGCCCGATGCTGCTGTTTTTTCAATCATCAATCACAACGACTTTCAGTCGTCAATCATCAATAAACATGCACCTCACCTTCTTAAACTGGTTACTGGCATTCTTCCCCGTGATCGTCATCCTGGTCTTGATGCTTGGGTTGCGCTGGGGAGGCAGCAAGGCCGGCGCGGCCGCCTGGCTGGTGACGATCGTTGTTGCTGTCTTGTTTTTTGGAGCCGGTCCAAAGCTCATCGCTTTTTCCCAGGTCAAAGCCGTCTTGCTTACACTCGATGTGCTGTACATCATCTGGATGGCCTTGCTGTTGCTCCATGTTGCCGGTGAGGCCGGGGCTGTCGAGATCATCGGCAATGCTCTCCCCAAGCTGACCCCCGACCGGATGATGCAGGCGCTGCTTATCGGGTGGCTGTTCGTCTCTTTCTTGCAGGGCATGGGGGGCTTCGGCGTGCCGGTAGCGGTGACGGCACCGCTGCTGGTCAGCCTGGGCTTTAGCCCGCTCCAGGCCGTGCTGATGGCCACCGTCGGGCATGGCTGGGCGGTGAACTTCGGCTCGCTGGCAACCTCCTTCCAAACGCTCATGGCAGTCACTGGCCTGCCCGGCGAGATCCTGGCGCCCGAGGCGGCTCTGCTGTTGGGGTTGGCCTCGTTTGTGTGCGGCGCGCTGGTAGCTTACATCGGAGGTGGCCGGAAGGGTCTGGTGCGCGGCCTGCCTGCGGTCTTGACCTTGGGCATCTTGATGAGTTCCGTCCAATACGCACTGGTCACCAATGGCTTGTGGACGCTGGGCGCCACAGGCGCATCGATGGTGGGGCTGATGGCCGGTGTTGGCCTGACTCGTTTGCCACGCTACCGGCAGCCACATGACATCGAAGGTGCTTCTGAGGCCACAAAAGAGCTGCAAACAGGCCCCGCTGATGCCGTCTCGGGCCGCACGCTGCTGATCGCCTTATCGGCCTATATTGTGCTGGTGGTGCTGGCCTTTGCTATCAACCTGATCGAGCCGCTCAATGCACTGCTAAGCAGCGTGAAGCTGACCCTGCAATTTCCCGAGCTGTCTACAGCCTATGGATGGGTAACGCCTGCCGGGCCGGGGCGTAAGATCAGCTTGTTCGATCACCCTGGCGCCATTTTGTTGTATTCCTCGTTGATTGCGTACGTCATTTACGCGCGGGCCGGGTGCTACCGGCCGGGCGCGCCCAGGCGTATCGTGGCGAAGGTGGCCAAAGGAGCAGTGAACTCCAGCCTGGGCATCGCGGCTATGGTAGGGATGGCCACGCTGATGTCGCACGCCGAGATGACTGATATCCTGGCCCGAGGTCTGAGCCAGAGTTTTGGCTCGACCGCTTACCCGGCCGCTGCACCGTTTATCGGTGCACTGGGAGCGTTTATCACCGGCAGCAATAACAACTCCAACGTGCTGTTTGCAGTGCTGCAAATGCGGACGGCCGAGCTGCTCGGCTTAAGCGTCACCCTGATCCTGGCCGCGCAGACGGCGGGAGGATCGCTGGGCAGTGTGGTAGCGCCGGCCAAGGTCATCGTCGGGTGCAGCACGGTCGGTCTGGGCGACGAGGAGGGCCGGGTGATGCGCCCGATCCTGGCCTACGGACTGATCCCGGTAGTCGTGACAGCAATCGTGATGCTGGTGTTGTCGCTGATGAGGTTATGACGGCAGATGACAGAGATGAGGGCAGAAAGATAAGCGAGGAGTGTGCTTAACCATCAGCCATGTGCCATCAACTCGTAACAAATGACTAACAAACTTGGCAATTGCCGGTTATGTTGATCTACTATCTACTAGACATTATCACGGTTTATTTTGCTGAGGCGCAGTAACACTCAGAATATGGCTCTTTTCCCGCTTGGAGAATTTAATCGTGATAAT
>JAFGMS010000411.1 GCA_016927375.1 Anaerolineae bacterium | reverse complement strand
GCAACTGCACCCAAAAGGAACACCCCACCCTCGCTACCCGGACATGATCTACCCGCTCGATTATGGATACCTGGAAGGCACCACCAGCATCGACGGGAATGAAGTGGATGTATGGGCCGGAAGTGCTGATCGCAAAAGCGTCACCGGGATTATTGCCGCTGTCGATCTAGTCAAACGAGACACCGAGCTGAAGATCATTGTTGGCTGCACGATAGTAGAGATGGAAACGGCATATAGGTTCCACAATTCGGGCTCGCAGAGAGCTATCTTTGTCGAAAGACCTGTAGATTGATGGTCAAACTTGTGCAAGTTCTGTATAGTAGATGAAATTTTGGGCCTCTCTACTCGAAGGTTGCTTGCTCCATGACCCTCTTCTATCTGGCGATGGCCTGGCTGGCCGGGATCGCTGTGGCCAACGGCACCGATACCTCCTGGTGGTTATGGCTGGCTCTGGCCGGAATGTCCCTGCCCGGCATCTTTCTGGCGCGCAGAAAACCGGCCTGGCGCACTGTCTTCCTTTGTGCAATGTTCCTTATGTTGGGCGCCATGCGGCTCAGCCTGTCCGTTCCCCACTTTGCCACCGACGACATCGCGTTCTACAACGACCAGGGTTTCGTCCAGGCCGAGGGTGTGATCGTTAAGCCGCCTGAGGTGCGTGATGCCTTCGCCAGCTTCGAGGTCAGGGTCGACAGGCTGGAACTGCCGGATGGGCCGCCGCGAGACGTACGCGGCCGCGTGCAGGTGGAAACCACTGCCACCCAGGAATATCACTTCGGCGACCGTGTGAGGCTGCTTGGGGAGCTTCGAACACCACCCGAGTTGGAGAATTTCTCCTATCGTGATGTGCTGGCTCGCAAGGGCATCTACAGCACTATGAGTTACACCCAGGTCGATATAGTGGCCGCGCACCAAGCCGGCCCCCTCCGGGAATTCATGTTCGATTTCCGCGCCGGTGCCCACCAGATGATCAAGCGTCTACTCCCCGACCCTCAGGCTGCCCTGCTGGCCGGCATTTTGCTGGGCATCGAGACGGACATCAGCCCTGAGGTGTCCGATGCCTTCAGCGCGGTCGGCGCCACCCACGTGATCGTCATCTCCGGCTCTAACCTGGTCATCATCGCCGGGCTGCTCCAGAGCCTGGCCCGGCGCGTGCTGCGCAATTGCGGCACCGTCTTTGTTACTATCGCCGGGATAGTCTTCTACACCCTCTTCGTCGGCGGCGACCCGGCCGTCACGCGGGCGGTCTTCATGGTGACACTCGGTCTGATTGCCAACCAGCTCGGTAGGCAGACCTATGGGATGTCCTCGTTGGGCTTTGCCGCTCTGGCAATGACCCTCATCAATCCCTTTGACCTGTGGAATGTCAGCTTTCAGCTCAGCTTCATGGCCACGTTGGGCTTGATCTTGTACGTCGAACCGCTGCAAAACTTGCTCACCAACAGCCTGCTCAGGGTGTTTCCGGTAGAAAGGACAAAGCAGATCGTGGGCGCTATCTCCGATGCTTTCGTGGTGACCGTCGCTGCGCAGATCACCACCACGCCGATCATCGCGCTGTATTTCGGGCGGCTCTCTTTGCTGTCTCTGCCTACCAACTTCCTGATCATCCCCGCCCAAACCCCTCTGATGGTCCTGGGCGGCCTGGCGGCTATCGCTGCCCTGGTAAGTTTCCCGGTCGGGCAGTTCCTGGCCTGGGGAAGCTGGCTCTTCTTGAGCTGGACCATCGAGGTAGTGCGCTTCTTTGCCGATCTCCCTTACGCATCTATCGAAGCTGAAAACATCTCGCCGCTATCGATAGCCGCGGTCTACGCGATCATCTTTGGGCTGACCTGGATGGCAATGCCGCCGGGCGAAGGGCACACCAATCGATGGCAGGGGCTTCGCCAATCGTTGAGTGTCAAGGTTATTGCCCTCTTTGGCCTGGCGATTGCCATTCTCGTGTTTGCCGCGTCGGCTGCGCTGCCCAATGGCCGCCTGCACGTATCCTTCATCGACACCGGTTCGGGCTCGGCCACGCTGATCGTCACACCCAGCGGGCGTCACATTCTGGTCGATGCCGGCGGCAGCGGCCGGCGGCTCTCGACGGCCCTGGGGGACGGGCTGCCCTTCTGGAGCCGCCGTCTCGATCTGGTCGTTCTCACCCAGCCGGGCCCGGAACATACCGGCGCACTGCCCACTGTACTGAAGCGTTACCAACCAGCAGCCTGGATGACCAACGGAGCCCCACCTGAAACCGGTCTCGATGCCCAGAGTGATTGGGTTGTGGCGCTGCCGGGGACACAAGTCCATGTCGATGATGGCGTCACCCTGATGGTTCTTCACACCCAAACCGGCTCCCTTATCGAGGGCGAGCCCGGCGAGCCGATCTCTCTGATGGTGACCTATGGCGATGCCCGCATCCTGCTGCCCGGCAACCTCTCCCCGGAGGGCATCAAGGCGCTGCTGGATGGCAGCCTGGTACCTGAATCGACTATACTCTATCTGTCACATGACAGAGATGACATTGCTTCGAATGAGTCCTTCTTGACCACAGCCGGTCCACAGGTGACGATCATCGCTGTTGAGCCCAATAAGCCTCTCCCGGAGGCTGATCAACATATGTTGAGTTGCCTGGCCGCCGCCGGCTCGTCGATCTACCGCGCCGACGAGACCGGCACCGTTCATGTGGAGACCGATGGCCGGCAGATGTGGATCAGGACAGCGCAGTAATTGGCGACCGGTTGATTGCTGATTGACGATTGGCAAGTGATGCATGACACGTGATAGGTAAACAACAATGTCGGGCCGCAAATTATCTGGAGCACAATAGATACCCGACCAGTAATAAAAGCCAAATGCTGAGCGCTGAGCGCTGACAGCTTCAAAGGAACAAATAT
>JAFGMS010000410.1 GCA_016927375.1 Anaerolineae bacterium | reverse complement strand
TTACAAATTCGCCGACGAAGCAGGAGCGTTGGCTATGAAGCATGACGGACCAGGCACGCTCTCGATGGCAAATGCTGGTCCCAACACAAATGGAAGCCAGTTCTTCATCACCCACGTGGCAACTCCCCACCTGGACGGTAAACATGGCGTGTTCGGCAAGGTGGCTGACGAGGAATCGCTGGACGTGCTGATGAAGATCCGCGTCCGCGACCCACAGCGTGATCCCAACCCAGGCGATGCGCTCCACTCAGTTGAGATTATCGAAGAGTGACATTTGCATAGTCAAGTGGGTCGGCGATGGGGCACAGCACAACGCCCCATCGCTAATAAAAGCTACAACTGCCGCTTGAAGACATAAGTGAGCGGATTGCGCCCGCGCCCGCTCTCGTTTGGAAAGGCACAGACAAGCTCCCAGCCCTGATCGCCCAACTTCGCGACCATCGCAGGCCAGTTCTGGTGCAAGTCCGTCTGGACGGGCTCACGGTCGGTAAAGAACTGCCGCAAAAACCCCGTATTGTTTGCCCCAACCTCGATCTGACAATACTGCCACCGCGCTCGCTCTACCATCTTGAGCCCTCCCTTGAAAATAGTGCTGGGTGCCGAGTAAAAAAGCTCTATGCCTTTACCACTCCTGTCACTCCCGCGAAAGCGGGAATCCATATACCACAATTACTCGTAATGACGGTTTCCGGCGCAGAGCACCGGCCGAAAACCGCAGTGCTTACGAGATCTTGAAGGTCTGGCCCATCCCTGGAACCCGAACTTCTTTGCAGTTCAATGTCTCTCGCAGAGCACCAGCCAGTGCCTTGGCTGCATCCGGATCACCATGCACCACAAATACACGCTCAGGGGATTTTCTGAAAGACTTTGCCCAGGTTAGCAGTCCATGGTGATCGGCATGGCCGCTAAAGCCGTTCAGGGTAACCACTTCTGCCTTGAGACGGTATTGCTCACCAAATATCCTGACCTTTGGCACCTTTTCAACCAGGCGGCGGCCCAGTGTCTGCGGAGCCTGCCACCCGACGATCAAGACGGTGTTTTTCCGATCTTCGATATTGTTCTTCAAATGATGCTGAATGCGTCCGGCCTCAGCCATGCCCGATGCGCTGATGATCACACAGGGGCCCTCAAGTGTATTAAGCTTCTTCGACTCCTCAACGTCTCGAATATATTGCAGGCGTTTGAAACCAAAGACATCACCATCGGGATCTTCGAGTTTCAAATAGTGTCTTGTCTCGTCATCGAAGTATTCAGGGTTCCTGCGAAAAACCTCAGTCACATTGACGGCTAACGGGCTGTCGACATAGATCGGCTCGTCGGGAAGCTCGCCATTGTGGTACAGCCTGTTGAGTACATACACCAGGAGCTGAGTGCGCTCTACAGCAAAGGCTGGGATGATTACTTTCCCACCACGTTTGTAGGTGCGTGTGATGATCTGTTTGAGCTCTTCGGCGGAGTCTTCGATGGGAGGGTGAGTCCTGCCGCCATAAGTGCTCTCGATGAGGAGAATGTCGGCCGACTTCAGAAACACCGGGTCGCACAAAATCGGGACATTCGGGCGGCCGAGGTCGCCGGAGAACACAATCCGGGTACTTGGTCCTGTCTTGCTTTCTTTGATGTCCAGGGCAACGATGGAAGAACCGAGCATATGCCCGGCATCATGCAAGGTTACTGTGATAGAGTCGTTTAGCTTATAGGGCTGCTTGTACTCGATTCCCTCAAAGTATTCAAGCGCCTCAGTCGCATCCTCTTGGGTATAGATGGGTTCTACAGGCGGCTCGCCGCGCTTGGCCCGCTTCTTGTTGGCATATTCCGCGTCTTTCTCTTGAATATAGCCGCTGTCCAGAAGCATCGCATTACAAAGGTCTTGGGTCGCGCTGGTACAGATGATCTTACCCCTGAAGCCGCTCTTCACCAGATTGGGAATATTGCCGGAGTGATCGATGTGGGCATGGGATAACACCACGGCATCGACTTCCGCCGCATCAAAAGGCAGTTCCTGGTTCCGTCGACGGGATTCCTCGCGCTTGCCTTGGTAAAGACCACAGTCCAACAAGACTTTATAGCCATTTACATTGATAAGATGTTGAGAACCGGTAACAGTCTGAGCCGCACCATGAAAAGTGATATGCATACGATTAGTCCTTTGAAAGCAGTACCGAGTCAAAAGCTTTGAGATAGTCTTGCTCAATGGCCGGCGGCTTGTGTCCTGTCAACGTTGGACAGCTCAAGCAAAAGCTCATCTCCATAAGTCTTGAGCCGCCACGGTCCAAGTGCCTGAATTGCGGCCAGCTGTTTATAGGTACGAGGAGCAACTTCGGCCAGCTCCCATAACACATCTTTAGGCATAATAATGTCTGATGGCACCCCTCGCCGTGCCGCTCGGCGTTTGCGCCAGGTATGCAATGCCTCAAAACGCCTCACGACCATCTCGTTAGAGTGATTGTTACGCCTGCGAGGAGGAGGTGGTGGGGAGGCCCGCAAGCCACGTCGAACGCACTCCAGGATATCATAACCATATCGCCGGATGTGGCGCTGGGGGATTTCGTGCTGCTCCATCTCATCGAGGGAACGAGGCGCCAATGACGCCAACGCGACAAGGTTCGCATCGCTCATGATCTTGAAGAGGGGCACATCGAGCTGCCGGGCTTGCGCATCGCGATATAAATACAGCTCGCGCAGTATCGCCAACCCGGAAGGCGCCAACGAACGGGCCCCGCTCAGCAGCCAGAACCCCTCGGGGTCAAAGTGCCCTCCATTCCACTCCGCCGAGCACACTTCGTCGAAAATCTCGTAAGCCTCCTCCAGGGCGCCCGCTTGATCAAGATCCTTATACAGCTCATCACGCAGTGGCAGCAGATAATGTGTGTCAAGCTGCGCATACCGGATAAGCCGATCCGGTAACGGGCGCTGCCCCCAGTTAGCGCGCTGATTGGCCTTGTTGACACGTATGCCAAAGCGCTCGCTCAGAATAGAGCCCAACCCTATACGCCTCCACCCCAAAATACGCGTAGCCAGCATGGTGTCAAAAATACCATTGAAAGTGAATCCAAAATCTCGTTTCAGGACCATAACATCATATTCGGCAGCATGAAGCACCTTTTCGACCTGGGGATCAGCCAGAATATCGCCAAAGAAATCCAGATCTGCCTTGTTGTCCAGCCGCAAGGGGTCGATCAAAAAATCTATCTGATCGGTGGAGACCTGTATCAAGCAGACTTGCTCACGGTAAGTATAGAGGCTGTTCGATTCGGTATCAACGGCCAACCTGAGCTTATCCTGGACGGCCGCGCGAAAGCGCGCCAGCTGCTCCGGCGTCGCGACAATAACAGGTGGAGGTAGATTGGGTTGTTGTTGCGTATCTCGATGAATAGTCATAGCCAACGCCGATACCTAAAAACAAATAACATTGCCAGAGTAACCACTGCCATCATACCAACCACAATCCAGAAAGCATCAGGGCGATGCTCCAGAGGGAGACTTACATTCATGCCATACAGACCCGCCAGGAGTGTGAGCGGGAGGATAGCTACCGAGATGATGGTCAGAATGCGAATTACCTCATTTGTGCGATAGGAAGCCAGTGCATCATTCGTATCCGCCAGGCTGGTGATGACCTCCGCGTCTTCCTCAATCATGTCACAGGCCTTTTCGAGATGGTCAAGGATATCGCCAAAATAGACGTCCAGCTCCTCTTTGATGTAAGAGCGATCCTCATGCTCCAGGCTGTGAAAAACCGAGAGCTGAGGACGCGTGATGCGTCGCAAAGCAATCAGGTCTCTGCGCACGAAGGAGATGTCGTGGATGGTCCGGCGTATATCCTCGGCAAATAAGTTTTCCTCAATAGACTGGATCTTGGTATCGATCTTCGCCAGGATCGGGGAAAGGTAATCGACTAAATGGTCAAGCACACTATGCAGCAAATGGCCGGCGCTCGCCCCAATATAAGTCTCGCGAGCCTTCGGGTCACTTTGGCACTCACCAAAGAGACTGACCAGCGGCTTCAGATCGTCGTTATGAACGGTAACGACATAACCCGCACCAGCAAAGAGATGGACCTCACTGGGCCTCGATATGCGGTTGACCTTATCCCACAGTGGAAACTGCACGACCACAAACAGATGATCGTCATAGTCATCGAGCTTGGGTCGCTCGTTAGGATTAAGGCAATCTTCCAGATTGAGTGGATGGAATTGGGGGTAAGCCTCATGCAAGCGAGCCATGTCGTCTGCTGTTGGAACAGTGATATTGACCCATGTTACGTTATGATGGACCAGGGACTCGTAGGGCATCTCGTCGAACTCGTGGATGGTGTGGTAGCTCTTTTACTTTAACAGTATAGTGTAGCCCCTTTGGGCTCGCAAAGCGATGTCTGGCGGCTGATGGCGTATGGGTATAGCCTATGGTTGATGAGTGATGACCGCTATGAGTAAGAATATGGCGCGCTCGCACCAGGCCGGCTTGGATATCAGCCTATCAAAACCTCAATTTCCTTACCGCCTTCGATGCATTTCCAGGGCTCTTTCGATCAGGATAAGCCCTGGAAACAAAATTTCTTCGGCGAGAGATTTGAAATTTCCTGGCTGTTACGAAACAAACTCAATAAGCCAATGCACCCATTCCTCAGCGGAAAGATGGTCTTTCCTGCGCCCATTGGCAACTTTACCATTGCTTGGGCTGACCTTGTGAGCCGGCCACCACCTGCACTGCCAACTGTGCCGTCAGGGCTTGTTACCGGACAGGCTCCAGGCATGGCGTTTACTGATGCGCGTGCGCCGTGCCGTACGGGCCTGCCACAGGCTCAGGCCGGCTGTGAAGAAATACCCAAGCGCGTAAAGCCCGACAAACGGAACCAACGACGGCGCATGTTCGACCGCCAGGATGCATGTCAGACCGGCGTAAGCAGCCAGAAATAGCTCAAAGCCGACAGTGGCATCCAGCGGGACCTGGTAGATGCTGTTGGCCCACTTATTGCCGCGATTCCTGATGTGGAATTTTGGCGTTCGATGAAAGGTCTGCGGGCGGGGTGAGAAGCCACGTACAACAGCAACCGTGTTGCTGGCAGAGATGCCGAAACCAATCAACATCAAGAGTGGGAAAGAGGCTATTCGCCGCAGCCAGTCCGGGTAGAGCCGGTACTGAGCAAGAACACACGCCAATGGCGGGCCAAACATCGCCAGGCTCAATATGCCTAACGGCAAATGGCTCAACCGGCCACTCAACATCAGAGGCAGCATAGCAAGAAGCAAGACAATCATTGCCGGGTGCATGAGATAACCACCCAGGTGCAGCGATGCCTCGATTTTCTGCCAGATGGTCAGATCGGAGCGGAGGATAGTAGGTCCGAACTTACGCATGCACTGGATCGTACCGGTGGCCCAGCGCGCCTGCTGCTGCTTGAAAGCCATCATCACCGGCGTAAGCTCGGCCGGAACCGCTACATCGGGCAGATAGAGGCAGCGCCACCCGGCAAGCTGGGCACGGTAGCTCAGGTCGATGTCCTCCGACAGTGTATCGCAGTGCCACCCGCCGCTGTCTTCGATACAGGCCTGGCGCCATACCCCTGCCGTCCCGGCAAAGTTCATCAGCAAGCCGCCGCGATGACGCGCTGTCTGCTCAACCACGAAATGCAAATCGAGCGCCAGGGCCTGCGCCCGCGTGA
>JAFGMS010000409.1 GCA_016927375.1 Anaerolineae bacterium | reverse complement strand
TTGAAATCCGACCTACGATACCTGTCAAGATATGCCGGCTATCACAACCAATCCTACGAGCGTCAGGATAGGTATCGGCAACAGGGCAACAAAATCGTTTTCTGCCTTACAAATTCATGACAGTTATAGGTTCTTTCCATAACTCCTCCACAATTCTCGTATAAACTCTATACAGTTGCACCAATCAAATAGATAAGAGAGAGTACTAATGGAAAAGGAAGCAAGAAAAAGAAAGCCCAGGAACCGCTGGATGTGGATAGTGGGCGTTATTGTTATTGTTATGATTGCAGCCTTCGTGGGAAACAGGATAGTCAGCTCCAATGCTCAGGCCGAGCCGGAACCAGAAACTGCAACCGTCTTTACCGGCGACATATCCGGCAGCATCACCGGGAGCGGTCACCTGGAACCGCGCCAGGATGTAAGTCTATCGATGGCAACCACCGGGATTGTTGCTGACGTCACTGTAGAAGTCGGCGATACCGTTAGGGCCGGCGAAGTGCTCGTTCGTCTGGACGACACCGATGCTCACCAGAACCTCGCCAAGGCCAGGCTGCAAGTCGCTAACGCCGCGCTGAATGTGCAATCGGCCCAAGATACACTGGACTCAAGGGTGCAGTGGGCACCCAACCAAAAGCAGGTTGCTGCCGCCGAAGCTGAGCTTGCTAATGCAGAGGCCAACCTGGAGCAGGCGCAATCTGCCTATGACAAAATTGCCTGGCTGCCTGCCGTCAGCTCCACTCAGGCTTCACTAAACCTGGAGCAGGCTACCAATACTCACAACGTGGCCCAGGCCAACCTGGACTACCTGCTTTCGAACCGACCCGACACCGATAGTGCCACCATCAGTCTCGAGTCGGCGAATCTCTCGCTGCAGGAAGCTAAAATCAACCTGGAAGCAGCCCAGACAGCACTCGACAAGACGATTTTGAAAGCGCCCTTTGCCGGGACTATCACTGCTGTTAATGTAGCTGAGGGCGAAGCCGCCAGCGGCGTGGTCATCGAGATGGTCAGCACAGGCAAACTGGAAGCCGTACTGGACATCGATGAGATAGATATTGGTGCCCTGGAGGTTGGCCAACCGGCTGTCGTCACGCTTACCACCTGGCCTGATGCCCAGATCGAGGGAGAGGTGACTTTCATCGCGCCACAGGCTAACAAGAATACCGGCAGCGATGTCGTCAACTACCAGGTTCGTCTCAGCCTAGGCGAGACCGACTTGCAGCTCCGCGCCGGGATGACGGCCAACGCGACCATCACGACATTCAATCTGGAAGATGTCCTCCTTATCTCCAATCGTGCCGTCAGATCAGACCGTGAGATAAGCAAGTATTATGTCGATCTTATCACCGGTCAAGGCGTCGAAAAGACGGAAGTGAAGATTGGTGTACACAACGATACCTATACGCAGATCCTGAGCGGGTTGGAAGACGGTGATGTGTTGTTGGTGGACGGATCAGCCCCTGTCCTGAATTTCGATCCCGACAGCGAAGATGGGATGCAAAGGCCGCCAGGCGGTGGCATGTTCGGTGGCGGAGGACGCTAATGATCGAGTTGGCCGACATCACCAAAACGTACATCATGGGCACGCAAGAGATCCATGCTCTGCGCGGTGTCAGTCTGTCCATCAAGAAGGGCGAGTACGTTGCCATCATGGGGCCATCCGGCTCCGGCAAGAGCACACTGATGAACATCATTGGTTGCCTCGATAGTCCCACTGGTGGAACCTACATCCTGAATGACATCGACGTGAGTGATATGGATGACGACGACCTGGCCCGGGTGCGCAACCAGCAGATTGGCTTTGTCTTCCAGCAGTTTAATCTGCTGGCCCGAACATCGGCCCTCAATCAGGTAGCCCTGCCGCTCACCTATGCCGGTTACAGCCGCAGAGAGCGTTACGAGCGAGCCAAGGATGTGCTGGGTTCCGTCGGGCTTGGAGATCGCATCGATCACCGGCCTGATGAGCTGTCCGGCGGCCAGCAGCAGCGTGTCGCCATCGCCCGCGCGCTGGTCACCGAGCCCAGCATCATCCTGGCAGATGAGCCGACCGGCAACCTGGATACAGCCTCCGGCGAGGAGATCCTGGCCATCCTTGAAGAGATGCGCCAACAGGGTATCACAATCGTAATGGTTACCCACGATGCCGAGGTAGCCGAGCGCACTGAGCGTGTTATCAGGCTGCGCGACGGATTGATTGTAGATGGTTCATCCGGTTAAAGAGATAAGAATAAGAATATGAATGTAACGGAAAGTTTTTTGACTGCATTGGACAGCCTGCTGGCCAACAAAATGCGTTCGATCCTGACGATGCTCGGGGTGATCATCGGTGTCGCCGCGGTTATTGCCCTGATGGCGATTGGTAACGGCTTCAGCGCCTTTGTGTCCAGCGAGATACAGGCGCTTGGCACCAATCTGATCGTCATTACCACCGATACGGATGTCAGTGACGGCTACCAGACCCTGAGTATGGGTGATATCGACGCCCTGTCCGATCCGGTCAATGTCCCAGATGTTGCGGAGGTTGCCGCGACAGTTCAATCGAACAAAGAGATCATCTACCAAAGGCGCAACACTTCTACCACTGTTGTAGGCGCAACAAAGAACTATTTTGGGGTCTACAACCTATCAGAGGTTTCTCAGGGAAGCTTGTTTACCCAGCAAGACATCGATACCCGTGCCCGTGTAGCCGTATTGGGCGCAAACATTGCTACAAAGTTGTTCGAAGATGCCTATCCAATTGGCGAGTCGATCAAGATCGGTGGTACTGACTACCGCGTCATTGGCGTTCTGGCTGAGAAGGGCGGCTCAATGATGTCGCCCGACGATCAGATCTATGTTCCCTTGACCACCATGCAGGCTTACCTGACCCCCGTGCGGACACGCAGAGGCGAGATGGCGGTGACGATGATCCTGACCGAGGCGACCAGTGACAAGACGACCGACGCGGCCATCCAACAAATCACCAACACGCTGCGAGAGCGGCACGATGTGACCTATGCGGGAGAAGACGACTTTCAGATCATCAGCCAGACTGACTTGCTGGAAACCTTCAGTACCATTACATCAGCCTTGACCTTGTTCCTGGGGGCCATTGCCGGCATTTCGCTGTTGGTCGGCGGCATCGGTATCATGAATATCATGCTGGTCAGCGTCACCGAGCGCACGCGCGAGATCGGCATACGTAAGGCCGTTGGCGCGCTGCAACGCGATATCCTGATCCAGTTCCTCATCGAGGCATTGGTGCTGAGCCTGGTAGGCGGCCTGTTAGGGATTGTCGTGGGCTGGTTGATGACGATAGCGGTCGCTCCCATCATGGAGGAAGCTGTGCCCGTCATCGACATCGGCACTATTGCCATGGCAACCAGTTTTGCGGCGGCGGTAGGACTGATATTTGGCATCTACCCTGCCTGGCGGGCTGCCAGGCTGCATCCCATCGAAGCACTGCGGTATGAATGAGAAGCGATGAGTTTACCGTTCTTAGCTGTCAGTGACCAGCATAAAGCCATCAGCCATGCCAAGCCATGCCAAAACAGAGCATTCTCGTTGTAGACGATGACAGGGAGATCGTACGGCTGGTCCGGGGATACCTGGAGCAGGCCGGCTATACGGTCATGGCTGCCTATGATGGCGAGACAGCCCTTCACTACTTGCGAGCCGAACATCCCGATCTGCTGCTGTTGGATCTGATGCTGCCCGACCGGGACGGCTGGGATGTTACACGCATCATCCGCTCCGATCCCGGCCTGGCCGACATCCCGATTATCATGCTGACGGCGCGCATCGATGATGTTGATAAGATCCTGGGGTTAGAGCTTGGCGCGGATGACTACGTGACCAAGCCCTTCAACCCCAGAGAAGTCGTGGCCCGGGTCAAGGCGCTCTTGCGTAGAGTTCGGCGGGAGGAGCTTGGGACCACCGATGTACTGCAGGTTGCCGGGCTGCGCATGGATATCAGGCGGCACGAAGTAACACATCAGGGGGACCCCATCGACTTGACGGTCACCGAATTCAACATTCTGCGTGTACTCATGGAAAATGCCGGCTATGCCCTCACAAGAAATGAGCTAATCGAGAAGGGATTGGGTTACGTTTACAAGGGGATGGAACGTACGCTGGATAGTCACATCAAGAACCTGCGCCAGAAGCTCGAAGATGATCCCAGGCAGCCAAGATACATCCAGACCGTCTACGGGGTAGGGTATCGTTTGACCGAGCCGCAATCGAGGGAGCAAGAATGAAACGTCTATGGGTCCGGCTCAGCATGGCTTTCAGCGGTGTTATCTTGTCCTTCCTCGTCTTAATGACAATTCTCGGATTTCTGGCCTCAGGTCTTGGTGGAGATACGCTACCGCCCGCGGTGAGCGCAAGAATGAGGCAGTATGAGATCTTGCCTCCTGAGCTGCAGCAGCAAGAGATCCAACAGGCTCTGGCCCATCTATTCCGTACTCTGACTGTTATGGGGATAGCTATCGGCGCTGTTGGGCTTATGGCCGGTATTGGCATGAGCCGCGCTTTTGCCAGACCGCTCAACCGGCTTGCCGAGGCTGCCCGCACCATAGGGACCGGCGATCTCAGCCGTCGTGTTGATATCAAGGGTACCCAAGAGATGATGGATGTGGCTGTAGCCTTCAACCAGATGGCTTCCGAGCTTGAAAAGGCAACCGAGCTGCGTCGCAGCCTGATGGCTGACGTGGCTCATGAGCTGCGCACGCCATTAACCGTTCTTCAAGGCAACCTGCGCGCCATGTTAGATGATGTTTACGCCATGGACAAGATGGAAATTGCGCGCCTCTACGAGCAAACCCGCCACCTGACCCGGCTCATCGAGGATTTGCGCATCGTGGCGCTGGCCGAATCCCGGCAGCTCCCCTTGAACCTGGCCAAGGTGGACGCCGTGGATTTCCTCAAGGATGTTTACGCCAGCTTCGAGCCCATTGCGGCCGAGGAGGGGATCAACCTGAGCGTCCGGCTGCCTGATGAAGCACTGCTAACATACGTCGATACCGCGCGCATGAAGCAAGTTTTGTACAATCTTCTATCTAACGCCGTACGTCATACCCCCAAAGATGGCACCATCACCCTGTGCGCGATATTGCAGGAGGACCTGGTCGCCGTCACTGTGTCGGATACAGGCGAGGGGATCGCGGCCGAGCACATCGAGCACGTCTTCGACCGCTTCTACCGCACCGACCGGGCCCGCACGCGCGATACGGGCGGCACAGGGTTGGGGCTGGCAATCGTCAAAGCCCTCATTGAAGCTCAAAATGGAAGCGTGGGCGTTTCAAGCAAGGGGGACAACAGTGGTACAGACTTCACCATCTGGCTCCCCAGGTGCCGGCCGGTCAGAACGACGCCTGCTTCTGTTCCAGCTCGATCCCCAGCTATCTCTAACAAGATTCTCAACAGCTGATAGGTCATCCCAGCATAGGTATTTGCTTACGCTGTCGGCAGATTACGGTCGATGGAGCGCTGATCCTGTGTGCATATAGGGTAGCTTGATGATCGCGCCGGCCAACTCGGCAGGCGTGTGATCAAAACCAGCGGGCGTGTGATCAAAACCAGCAGGCATGTGATCAAAACCAGCAGGCGTGTGATCAAAACCGGCAGGCGTGTGATCAAAACCAGCAGGCGTGTGATCAAAACCAGCAGGCATGTGATCAAAACCGGCAAGCGTGTGATCAAAACCAGCAGGCATGTGATCAAAACCAGCAAGCGTGTGATCAAAACCGGCAGGCATGTGATCAAAATCTCCCCACACATATCCCATGTCAGCAGGCTTACCGGCTAGAGGCATAGAATCAGCGTGTAGAGCGTATTACAGTGAACCCTGCTCACACATCTGGTGTTTCTAGTTGTGTGGAACGATGATGTACACATCACAGCACAGGGGAACCGTTATGCCACGCATGAAACTGATCGTGAACCCGGCCTCTGACCGGGGACGAACCGCTCAAATCGGGGAGGCGCTGCAGGCACTGCTGCAAGAACGGGCAGCAGCAGCTTCAGAAAAGGGCCAACAGTATGGGTTGGATTGGGTGCTAACCACACATCCGGGCCATGCTACTATACTGGCCCAGCAGGCGGCAGAAGATGGATTCGATATTATTGTGGCTGTAGGCGGTGATGGCACAGTCCATGAGGTCGTCAATGGGCTGATGCGCATCGAGGCCGGGAAACGCCCGGCTCTGGGGATCATCCCAGTGGGCACCGGCAACGATTTCGTTCACAATCTGGGGTTGACAACCGACAGGGCCGAGGCTGCACACCGTTTGTTCTCTGAAAAGACCCGAGTGGTCGATGTGGGTATGATATCCGACGGCACAGGCCGGCAGGAATATTGGGACAACACCGTCGGGATTGGCTTCAGTGGAGCGGTCAACATTGCAACGCGTAAACTGACCCAGGCCCGAGGCTTCATCGTTTATTTGATTGCGGTGTTGGAGACCATTCTGCTCAGGCCGCCGACCATCCCGGCCCGCATCCGGATCGATGATCGGCCGGCCAGCGAGCGGGCAGTCAGCATGATCAGTCTGTGCAATGGCCCCCGCGAGGGCGGCGGCTTTCCGGTCGCGCCCAATGCGGTTATGGATGATGGGCTGATTACCTGCATGATCATGCGCGGTATGAGCCGCCTGACCATGTTATATTTTGTCCCGGTTGTGATGAGAGCTAAACACCTTCAATACAAACGACATTTCGAAGAAAGCACGATTCGTCGTATACAAATCGAGGCCGATCGGACGCTGGCAATCCACATCGACGGCGAGATCTTCGGTCCATGGGAAGCCGACATCCGGCAGGTGGAAGCAAGCATCATTCCAGGTGCCATCAAGGTGATGTGCGGGTAGACCATCAAATTTCCGAGCTGTGAAGAGTAGTTTACAGTTCACAGTTCACAGTAAAAAAACAACAGCCGGATGAGGCAATAGGTGTTCTTGGTGGTCGATGACTGTTTAGATGTCTTGAGGTATTTTTCAAGCGTCAATAACTCGATACTATAGCCTAAATTTCGCACCTTAAAAACCGAACAGACAAAGAGTTTGAGGGTTTCAAGAGGGGAAGCTCTCACACAAAGTAG
>JAFGMS010000408.1 GCA_016927375.1 Anaerolineae bacterium | reverse complement strand
TTTGTTAAAGTTCATTCGCCGGACTGACAGTCGTCTGCGTACGAGTGGATTCCCGCTTTCGCGGGAATGACAGTGTTGGCGAAGGCAGTTTTACATATTCACGCATCACCTTTCACGGGTCAAACCTCAAATGTCAACTGTCAAATATCCAATCGAACTCGACGTCAATCCGGGCGATGGGAGCCTGGCGATACAGGTTGGGGCGGCCCGGATGAGGGGCCGGTGTTATGCCGATTTCCGCCCCGGCGGTGGTCGGTCGGTGCGGGCGGTGGGTGGGAAGCCGGCCTCCATCGTACAGGAGCCGGTGGTCGATGTGCATGGCGAGGGCCAGCGGCTCACAATCGATTACGGCAACGTATCGGGCCTCGCTCTCTCGTTCGAAGCGGTGATCTACCCGGCAAAAGACTTCCTGACGATACGAATCGGTGTGAGCAACCCGGGCCCGGCGGCCGTCCGGCTGCAATCCTTGACGCCTCTGGCAACAACCAACCTTGAATTCGGCAGAGGCCCGCTGAGCAGCTGGGTCAACGGCTACCATTCGTGGAGCTTCGCCGGGTTGGTGCCCTACAACCGGCGCCAGCCGCACCCGACCTTCGGCCGGCTGACGGCGCCGGTCTCGCACAACACCACCACACGTGTTCCGGGTCGGGCCGGATGCTGCGTCGGCGAGGGTCTGGCAGCGCTGGTGTATGCGGATCGGCAAGCTTTGGTGGCTGGGTTTATCGGCATGGAAGACCAGTTCGGCCAGGTTTACACCGATGGCCGACCGGGGCGACGCTCGATCACCTTACAGACCACCACCGACGACGTGCCGCTCGATCCCGGCCAGACGCTGTGGGGCGAGTGGGCCATCGTTTACGCGGTCACACTGCCGGACGGCGATCCGCTCGGCCCGTATGCCAACGCTGTCACCCGCCTGACACCCGGTCGATTTCCCTCCGCCGGCCTCGCCCCCGGCTGGTCGAGCTGGTACCAGTTCTTCGCCGCCGTCACGGCCGATGATATGGCCCGCAACCAGCAGGCCCTATGCGACCGGCGCGAGACGCTCCCGTTCAACCTGATCCAGCTCGACGATGGTTACCAGCCGGCCTGGGGCGACTGGCTCCGGCACAACGACAAGTTCCCGCAAGGGGTCGATGGTTGGGCCGAGGCCGTGCGCGGCGACGGCTTCACGCCGGGCTTGTGGTTCAGCCCATTCACCATCGACAAAGAGGCAGCCATCTTCCACGAGCACCCGGAAGCAATTCTGCGCGATAGGCGCGGCCGCCCAGTTCACGGTGGCTTCCTGGTGAGCCGCTGGATACTCGGCCTCGACCCGACCCACCCCGCTACGCAGGAGCACGTCCGACGCGCTGTGAGCACCGTCGTCCACGAGTGGGGCATCCCCTACCTCAAGCTCGATTTCCTCTACTGCGGGGCACTGCCCGGCCAACGCTACGACCCGTGCCGCACCCGCGCCCAGGCGCTGCGCGACGGCATGAAGCTGATCCGCGAAGTGGCGGGAGAAGAGATGACCATCATCGGATGTGGCTGCCCGGCCGGCCCAGCGCTGGGGCTGGTCAATGCGATGCGCGTCAGCCCGGACTGCGCCCCCAACTGGTACCCACGATTATTCGGGTTGGAGCGCCCACTGCGTCGCGACCCCAGCCTGCCGGCCACCCGCAACGCCATCCGCAATAGCATCGAGCGCGGCTTCACCCACCGGCGCTGGTGGTGGCTCGATGCAGATAACCTGCTGGTGCGCCAGCAGCAAGAGATGACAGCCGCCGAGGCGCAGTCGTACGCCACGGTGATCGGACTGACCGGCAGCCACCTGGTACTGAGCGACGATCTCCCCGCCGTCTCGGACGAGCGGCTGGACTGGGTGGCATCGCTGCTGCCGGTGCTGCCGGGCGGCTGCCGGGCCCCCGGCCTGCTCACCGAGGAGCTGCCCGATATGCTCGTCCGCGAGATGGAGGGTGCGGCCGGATCGTGGACGCTGCTCGGGCTGTTCAACTGGGGCAACCTGCCCGACCGCCGTATCGTCTCGCTCACCCGCCTGGGCTTCTCCTTTGGCGCGCCAATCCTGTGCTGCGATTTCTGGAACCGCCAGGTTAGCATCGAGCACGATACGGTGATGACCGGCCTCATCCCGCCGCACGGGGTAGCGCTCCTTGCGTTGCGGGCGGTGACACCCGGGCCGCAGCTGGTGGGCAGCGATCTGCACTTCAGCATGGGCGGGGAGATTGGGGAGTGGAAGCCCGGGGAAGACGAGTTGCGCCTGTCAGTTAACCTGGGTCGCAAAACCGAGGGCAAGATCTGGCTCAAATTACCCGATCCGCCAGGGAAGGCAAGCTGCGATGAGCAGCCCGCGACGATCTCAGTCACCGGGGTTGCCGATGTGTATGGCATTCAGGTCAGCGTCAAACAGAAAGCCGAGGTCATTGTGACAACAAACCCATAGCCTTTCATTCGCGCTTTGCGTTATGGCTGGTAGGATCAGTCGTCAGCCCAAGGTTTCAGACCCGCTTGCCGGGAGTTTCATCTGTGTCGTCCCAATCACAGTTTACGGGATATCACAGCAAACGAGTATCTGAGCGGGTTTCCCATATACAAGTACGACCCGCGGAGGAAAAGTATTACGATGAGATGAGAGTGGGGGCTCTGAGACGTATCGCTGAAGATACTCTGTTTCAGGCTGTTTTTGACGATCAGGCTAGACAAGCTGATATGCATACCATGTAAGTCAGTGCGCGTTTCGATTAAGCCAGCACACGTTCCGACTTGATCGGTGCGGGGTCCGAACAAGCCGGTGTGTATGCCAGCCTGATCGGGATGATCACCAACTTAACCGGATTGCCACATCTGCGAGATCGGGACAGGATCTGCAATTTGTGAACAGAACCTGGGCTCACGTGAACTCGATGCTTCGAGCCAAAATCAACATAAAGCCAATACCGAGAGATATTGTCGCGCTCCAGCTCTTCACCCCAACACGCTCACTTCAGGAGGCACCTATACAATGGGGATATGCGGGATTGTTCACTGAGTTATGACATGAAAAAGATACTTGTGGACCAAATACTCAGAGCACTTTTTTCTTTCGCTTCTTGAATTCAAGCTCAACAAGAATGCATTACACAGTTGAGAGATCCCACTCTTCATGGATCTTTGGAACATCGCTGATCAAGCGGCGGGTATAAGCCTCTTTTGGTTGCAGAATCACCTCATCAGGAGATCCACTTTCAACGAATTTCCCACGCTCCATAATGTATATGGTGTCAGAAACATAATACGCCAGGCCAAGATCATGGGTGATAAAGATAAGTGTCATCCCCGTTTCAAGAACCAGGTTCATCAGCATACCCAGAATGGTTGCTCGGGAACAGGCATCGATCATCGAGGTGGGTTCATCAGCCAGCAGGATCTTTGGCTTCAGCAAGAAAATACGGGCAATCATTAAGCGCTGCATCTGTCCGCCTGAGAGCTCAAAAGGATACTTGTTGGTGAGCTCCTCGAACTTCAAGCTGACGAAGCTGCATGCCTCTGTCATCAACTCCACTTTTTTCGCATGTGGAAGGTTTCGACCACCGCGCATGTTAATACAGTCCAGAAGCACGGCATCGATTTTATTGAATATGTTGTAAGAAGAGTACGGATCTTGAAAGATCGCCTGGATGCTCTTCCAATATTCCTTTTTCTTTTTTTGATTACTGATATCGCGCTTCTGCCCCTGGAAGTAAACCTCACCTTCAGTGGGGTTGATCAATCCCAAAAGCATCTTCGCCAAAGTGGTCTTTCCGCTGCCCGATTCGCCCACAATCGAGACGATTTCGCCCTCGTAGAAGTTGAAATCGACATGATCAACGGCAACGGTTTTCTGTCGGCCAAGCCCAAATATCTTGGTAAGCCCTGATCCACTCAGGCATGATTTTTTATCATCTGGCATGTTCGTGAACCTCCCTCGTACGAGCCTCTTTCGCGTAAATATCTCTCAGCTCTTTTTCCGGCAGGATGCAGCGGTAAGCACGGCCGCCACCTACATAGTGAAGAGGAACAGGATTGGCCTCGCATTCTGCCCGAACGTATTTACAGCGTTCGGCAAACCGGCAGGCAGCGGGTGGGTTTTTGAGGTTGGGCGGCACCCCAGGAATAGCTGCCAGCTCAACCTCCCGCAGGCCTTTTTCGGGGACAATGATCGAGCCCATCAGGCCTTTGGCATAGGGATGGAGTGGATCGAACACAACTTCCTGTGCGGTGCCTTTCTCCACGATTTGCCCTGCGTACATGACCATGATGTCATCGGTTACGTTGTAAAGCAGTGGAAGCTCATGCGTGATGAAGATCATCGACTTAATGAAGCCATATTCCATCAAGTTCTTCAGCATCTTGATGACCATCTTCTGTGAAGTCACATCGAGCGCTGAGGAAGGCTCATCGGCGATCAACACTTTGGGGGAAAGGATGACAGAGGTCGCGATCACCGTGCGCTGTTTCATGCCGCCCGAAAGTTCAACGGGGTATTTCTGCAGTACATCCGCCGGAAGCCCCAGTACCTCAAAGGATTTCCTGGCAAGATCATAGATTTCCTTCTTGGTCTTGTATGGATCATGCGCCTGGATAACATCCTCAATAAAATCGATGACCTTCTGGGTAGGGTTGAGCGCGTTCATCGCGGCCTGGGGGATATAGGCAATCTCCGTACCCAATATCTCTCTACGAATGTCGTCAGGCTCCATTTCAGTAATCGTGCGCCCATCGATGATGATCTCCCCGCTCATATAGTGCAGTGGAGGGAAATAGTACCCCATCAGGCTGAGCGCAAGCGTCGACTTGCCGCAGCCGGATTCTCCTGCAATTCCCAGCGATCTCCCTTCTTCGACCGTCAGAGAGACATGGTCAACTGCGTAAACATCTTCCTGAAAGCGAGTGATATATTTCGTTGTCAGTCCCTTGACCTCTAGCATCACGACTTTTGACATATCGATCACCTAGTCCCTTAATGCCGGGTTGAATACCTGGTCGAGGCCTGTATTCATCAAATTCATCGAAAATGTAATCAGAGCGATGGTTAGGAGTGGGGGAAAATATGCCCACCATTTTCCCAAGATATGCGCCTGGTAAATCATCGCCCACTGCATCATTAGCCCCAGGGTCGGGTCTTCCGTTGTTTTTGGCCCCAAACCAAGGATCGACAACGCGGCCTCCTGCAAAATACCCAAGGAGATCTGCAGGATCAGCGCCATGATGACATAGGAAGCGATGTAAGGCAGAATATCCGTAAGAATAATGTGCGCAATCGAGTGTCCAGATAGTTTCGACAGGTTAACATGATCGCGGTTACGCAGTGAAATCACCTGCGCCCGCACGGCCCTGGCAGTCCAGGGCCAGGCGGTAAACCCGATCACCACTGCGATGACAAAGGGGCCGCGTTGCTCCTGCCCAATACTGAATGAAATCAAGATCAACAACACAAAAGTGGGGATTACAAGAAAGAGATTGGTGATGAACACGATGACATCATCCATTAAGCCGCCGACGTATCCCGCCAGCAGCCCCAGGGTCAAACCAATCAAGGTTGCAATAAGCCCTGCAACAAGACCAATCTGCAGGGATACACCAGTGGCGGCAACCAGCTCTGTCAGCACATCTCTACCGAAGTTATCGGTTCCAAACGGCAACACCCGTACACTCGCAACCTCGCCGACATTCACGTAATCGGATTGTTTGACGACACCTGTCTCTTCCAGGACGCCCGTCTCCGCGTTTTTTGCCGCAATGATGGCTGCCTCTGTTGACAAAAGTCCTTCGAGTGAGTCATTGAGCCTTTGATAGTATCTTTGCTTGGCAAAGGTCATCCCTGGGAGGCCTTTGTCGGGGTCGTATTCTTTTTCCCACAAATCGAGGAGTTTTTCGGTGTCCGTGATATCGATCTGATTTTCGGGAACCCCGTCCGCGATAAGCCAATCCTTCATGGCAAGGCGGTCGTCGTTGCTTAGTTTGCTGGCGATTCGCTTGGCAGCGGCATCATCCAGAAACAGTGTGTAGGAAGGGGAACCAATGCTGTCATAAACACTCACATAGATCCCGGGCGGGAAAAAAGTACCCTGACCGATGATCCCCAATGGTTCGCCTGTTATGATCAGTGGATAAACGATCACGATCAGCAGAATTGTCACGAAAATGGAAAAACCAACGACAAACTTGCCGGAGCGGAAGATTTGCCGAATTGTATGTTTCATAACAGCATCTATCCTTCGTTGTATGAACGTCAATCGGCCTGCGCCGCTTTGATGCGTGGGTCAATGAAGCCATAAAGGATTTCGATGACAAAGTTCGCAATCAGCACCATTATCGTGACGATCAAGGTCGATGCTGATATCAACGGATAATCCTGCCCCATGACTCCGTTCAAAAGTGTGTACCCAAGCCCTGGATAACTGAAGATGATCTCTGCCACCAGCGCGCCGCCAACCATGGTGCCGATCGATAACGCCAGCCCGGTTATCTGCGGGAGCATAGCATTCCTGAACACATAGCCAACGATCTTCCGGTCCTTAATCCCCAGAAACCGGCTGTATTTCACATAATCCGCATTTAGCTCGTAGATGGACATAGAGCGCATACCGATCGCCTGACCGCCAATGGCGATCAACACGATCGACCAGAAGGGCAGCTGGTAATGGACGATCACAGACCATACAAATGACCAGGTGGCGCTGGGAAGCAAATCGAACCCATATCCGCCCGAGGTGGGGAACCATCTCAAGTTGACCGCAAAGACAGCCATCAAAATGACTGCCATGCCAAAAGGCGGGAGACTGCTGACAAAAATGCTGACAGGCAGGAGAACTTTGTCAAATCCCCCCTTGACATAAGCAGCTAAGGCACCAAGTGTGTTCCCGATGAGCCAACCGACGATGATCGCCGGGAACTGCAGCGCTATCGTCCACCAGATGGAAGCTCCGAGCACTTCTGAGACGGGGCGGGGATATTGGCTGAACGAGTAACCGAAATTACCACGCACCACATTACTCATGTAGAGGAAAAACTGCTCGTAAATGGGCCTGTTGGTGCCAAACAGGTCCGCGTATTGCTGGTAAATCGCTTGCACCCCAGTCGCATTGCTCATGCCTTGGGCAAGCCTTGCAACGATGGCCGCTACGGGATCTCCCGGCATCAGGCGCGGAAGGATGAAATTCAATATAAATGCGCACACCAAGGTAACCAAAAACCAAAGCAGCTTGTTGAGGAAATACTTCCAGTATCCTTTCAACGAGGCATCTCCTTGTAACACTAATCAACAGCCATGTTCCGGGGTTGGCGGAACATGGCTGTTTCCTGCGAGATTACGGCTTACTCCGCAACAAGCGTCAGGTTGTAGAGGCCTGCGATGCTCCAGCCGTCGGTCAGATCGAGCGGCGGGACGGGCGGCTCAGTGCCATCATCCTCGTGCGGGAAGTTCGTCCAAACACTCTCGTTCACAGCATGGAACGACTGAGGACGATACATGAGTGTGAAGGAGGGTATATCGGTCAGGTAGATCTTGACCAATTCCGTGTATATCTCCTTCAGCCTGGCTTCGTCGGTTTCACCAGGGATTTCCTTGATCAACTCATCGACGTCAGGATTGCTATACTGACCCCAGTTGCCATTCCAGTTGCTCGCCATCCCAACGAATTCAGAGCTCAGCAGATGGCGGATACGACTCCAGGGCTGGGTCGGTCCGGCGCCGTCGCTCCACATCATGAAGATGTCATAGCCCTCGGGAAGAGGAGCATCTGATTTGGTGACGACAGTCTGATACACGGCCCATTCAGGGTAGTTGGTCGTGATCTCAATGCCGATCTCTTTGCCAGCAGCAGCAACCACCTCGATCGCGGCCTGCCAGTCGGACCAGCCATTGGGGCAGGTAGCGACATAGCTAAGCTTCTCACCATTGTATTCGCGCCAGCCATCACCATCACTATCTGTGATCCCGGCATCATCGAGCAGCTTGTTGGCGCCTTCGATGTCCTTGCCAGCCCACTGCAGGTCATTGACCGCATCGTGGTCATACAGAGCTTGCTCACCAGGAGTAGGGTTCATGAGCGAGCGCGGAACTTGCTGGAAGGTAGCTGACTGGTTGGTCATTGCGTTAGCGATGATCGTGTCATAGTCAACAGCAATAGCAATGGCTTTGCGGACCGCGACCTGGTCCAAACCAGGGGACTGCAGGTTGTAGAAAGCGGTCGGAAGGCTCGCGCCAATGCCGTAAGGAGCATCGGGAAGATATGTGGAGATGGGCAGGTTATCCTTGAGCCACAGATCCTGGATATTGGCATTGAACTGTTGGCTGACGTCCACCTCACCCGCTTGCAAGGCGGTGAAACCGGCAGCGTTATCCTTGAACATGGCGTGCGCCAGATACTTGGGGACAGGCAGCTTGCCCCACATGGAAGCGTCTTTGCCCCAGTAGTTGTCATCGCGAATGAAAACGACCTTCGCTTCATCGGCAAAGAATTTGTAATAGGGGCCGGAGTAGACAACATCCTCCGCGGTATCAGCCAATAACTCGGTCGCGTCGCCGCCGGTGCGCTCTTCCAGCGTCTGGGTCCAGGCTTTCTGGATGACATAGTTGGAGCTCACGTAGCTAGCGACGATCAGAGGATTGATCGCTTTGCCGTCCTCATCCAGTTTGGCTTTGATCACAACCGTCTGGGGATCAACCGCTTCGATGGCGTCGATGTAGTCCATATTGGCAGAACCGGTCGGGGTGCTGTACTTGACGTGGGTGGCCCAGGTGTAGGCAACGTCCTCAGCAGTCACCGGGGTGCCATCGCTCCACTTGGCAGCAGCCTTGATCTTGAAGGTGATCTCGGTGTGCGCATCGTTCCATGCGTAGTCGCCATCGGCCAGCAGAGGGTACACCTGGCCATCAAGCATGTTGTACAGGTATGGGGTTTCGAACATGACAACGCGGGCGTTGTCCTGCTGGGCGATACCCAGGGCGTTGTTGCAGCTGGAAGAGTATGGATTCCAGCAGACAACTGGGCCCCATTGTTGACCATTGAAGTACAGAGTCTCATTGCGGGGGAGCGGCGCACCAGGGGCCAAAGTGGGTGCGACAGTGGCTTCGGATACCTGGGTGACCTCAGGCGCCTTGGTGGCCTCAGGCGTCGCTGCCTCGGGCGTGGTTCCGCAAGCGCTCAATGCTATGCTGGCAATGAGCAACAAGCTTGCGATAAGCCAGAACTTCTTATTCATTTCTGTTTCTCCTCTTTTAGAATAGATTCACAAATGGACAATCGAACATTCTCAGCAACATGCGTGTACTGAAAATTAGTTGTCGCCTTTCACCTCCTTTCGCGGCAAGAATCTAGCCGCAGTCATGATGCCGGGCCCACGCCCGAACTCTCAACAAATGAAAATGGCTGGCCTGTGTGCCGCCAGGTGAAGATCGGGTTGTAATCCGATCACGCACCGCGCTGCCACTTAAGCCTACTCTATTTTCACGCCAGAAGACATTTTGGTATGCCTGTCCCCTACACGAGCAGAGCGATTTTACGAGTAGGCTCATACGATAGTCACGAATTGTTGTCACATTGGGTGGGAATGGTAGTGGTTGTGAGTTCCTTAGCATTTGGAAAGCCTATTACCCACATAGGCGTTGTTCCCCTAGTGGTAAAACAAGCATTCCTAACGATTTGTAGCGGGAGAGTAGTGCACACTATTGATAACAAATGGAACCCCCACAAACCAATGCGGATTCTGTAGAAGATGTACTGACCTCCGCAAGAGTCTAGCCCCCGTCTCGCTCCCCAGTTGACGAAAGTATTATATGATCAAATAAAATGAAAGCACAGAAATATGCTGGATGCAATACTACTAGTCCTGTTTTTTGCTAGGGGGTTTCCCCGAACCGATTAGGGGATTTTCCCTACTTGACTGTGCAAGCTGTGTTTACCCCCAGCGAGGACACCTTATAAAGATAGCTATCACAACGCATTGCTTTTCACAAAATCGACAATCTCATCAAGGTAAGCGAAGGCAAGGCACACAACGGTATCTGCTCCCCCGTAGTAGATCGCTATGCGCCCGGTCGCCCCATCAATCAGCGCTGCGCAAGGAAAAGCAACATTGGGCACATCGCCGGTGCGTTCGTAAGGCGCCTGTGGAGCCAGCAGATAGGGCTCTCCACGATAGAGTATTCTCCAAGGCTCATCAAGATCCAGCAATGCCGCCCCAAAGCTGTAGACAAAACCATTGCACGAGGTCAATACACCGTGATAGATGAGTAGCCATCCTTCACTTGTCTCGATCGGCACCGGCCCCGCGCCAACCTTGGTCGACTGCCAGCCAGTGGTGGTCCCCATGACATGCCGGTGGCGACCCCAGTGGATCAGATCGGGACTCTCGCTGCAATAGATATCGCCGAAAGGCGTATGCCCATTATCGCTGGGCCGGCTCAGTAGGACGTACTTGCCGTTGATCCGTCGGGGAAAAAGCACCCCGTTCCGGTTGAAGGGCAGAAAGGCGTTTTCCATTTGGTAGAAGGTCTCAAAGTCAACCGTGTAACCCATCCCAATGGTGGGGCCATGATAGCCGTTGCACCAGGTGATATAGTAGCGGTCATCCAACCACACAACGCGCGGATCGTAGCCGTATTCAAACGAAGCGATCTCGCCAACCTGGGGGTCGGCCGGCTCCCAGTGAATACGCGTCGGCTCTATGGCCCAACTGAGCCCATCTGGGCTCCTGCCTACGTGCAGCTGCATCGCTCGACGCTTGTCATCACAGCGGAAGACGCCGGCGAATCCCTCCTTAAAAGGCACAACGGCACTATTGAAGATGCTGTTCGAAGTGGGGATGTGATCGTGTGAAATGATTGGATTGCGCTGCGAGCGCCAAATCACAGCAGATGAGGTCTGCGGGCGCTCCTCCCAGGGGAGATTGGGTAATGTAGTAGTGTTAGGCAAAGTAGCGCGGGGCACGTTTTCCTCTGGCTGTATTAGTAATCTTCACTAAAAAATCTAGGAAGTGTAAGCGAAAAAAAGAGAAAAACAACTCGAAATCCACCCGACAAGTGCTGCCGTTTCCACCTCTCAGTGTAAGGGAGTTCCAGATCGATGTCAAGGGTTTTAGCATTTTTTAGCGCTTCGCCTTCAGGCAAATCCGATCATCGCACCGGCTGCACCGACTCGCGGAGAACCAGTTTCGGGCGAATCACTGCCCGCACGCCGCCTGCTTCCGGGAACGCAAAGCGGTTCAACAGCAATTGCGCGGCAAGCCGCCCCATTCCCATCATGTCAACTCCCATAGTTGTTAGAGGCGGCATAACATGCTGGGCCAGCAAGATGTCATCAAATCCAATGACCGATAGATTCTCCGGTACGCGCCGGCCCAGCTTCTGGGCCATCCGTATCGTGGCAATTGCCACATCATCATTGCAGGCGAGAATGCCGGTGACGCCTGGATGAGTATTCAGCAGATCAGGAATAACTGGCAGCACTTCGTCGGGGTACAGGGGGCAATCCCCGAAAATTGGCTCTAGTCCCTTGTCCGACAGGGCCTGGAAATAGCCCTTTCGTCGCTCCATAATGCTCGGATAAGACTCCGGACTACTGCCGACTATTGCGATCTGACGATGCCCGGCCTCGATCAAATGCATCACTGCCCGGTAAGCGCCGGCGTAGTTTTCGATCACGACACTGTCAAAAGGGTCGTCAACCGCATAGGCATCGACCAGCACAACCGGCAGATCCTGTGACCGCAGCATCTGTACGATCTTTGTGTCCAGACACATCCCCACCATCAACACCCCGTCCACATGCTGCTCCAGCAGCAGGCGAGGAATCTCGAGCGGGTGATTGCCTGGATCGACTGGCAGGGTGGCATACACAAGGTTGATCTGGCCGTGTCTACAAACAGCCTCAATACCCGCGAGGACCGGACCGTAAAAGCTATTTGTTGTAGGCGAGCCATTAGGCATCACCTTCACAATAAGGCCGATATTCCGCGGCAGACCGTGTACCCTGGCCTGGTTCGAGACTTTTTGGATATAACCCAGTGCCCGGGCCGAGTCATAGACCCGTTGGCGGGTCTCACTGCCAACGCCAGATTTGTTCCGAAGCACCAGGGAGACAGTTGCGACAGATACGCCGCAGTCGCGAGCGATATCCGCGAGAGTGACTTTGCTCGTGCCGTTGGGTTGTTTGCTGTCCATGGGACTATCTATTTCGGGTAAATTTTTTAGTTAACCAATGGTCATGATAAGACAACCTACTGTTTAAGTCAAGACACGCAGCCTGAGATCCGGACATAACTGCTTGACAGTGTTCACCGACAGGGCACACTGTTGCAAGTCACGCATAGAAATGGGCTCATCATCC